>JAGREN010000051.1 GCA_020446505.1 Novosphingobium sp.
AGAACCTTGGCCTGCACATCATCGCTTCGGCATCGAGCGAGGAGAAGCGGCGCGCGGTTCTCGCGGCGGGAGCCGATGTCGCGATCGAGACCGGCGCTGCGGACTGGCGCGACCAGATCAAGGCGGCGAACCATGGCAAGCCGGTGGACATCGTGTTCGATCCGGTCGGCGGCGACCTTTCCGAACTGGCCTTTCGCAACCTTGGCTACGACGGGCGGCTTCTCGTGATTGGCTTCACGGCGGGCATTCCTGCCATTCCGAGCAATCTTGCGCTGCTCAAGAGCGCCAGCATTGTCGGTGTCCATCTTGGCGACACGATGATGCGCTGGCCGGAAAAGGCTGCGGCGATCCGCGCCAGAGTGATCGAGCTGGCGGGGCAGGGCGTGATCGCTCCGGCGATTGCCGAACGCTACCCGTTGCGCGATTTCGTCGCCGCGATGAATTCAGCGAAATCCGGCAAGGCAGCTGGCCGCATCCTGCTGACCATGGACTGAGTCGGAGCGGCACAACGCTCTTGCATCGTGTCCGGCGCTGTCCGAAGGTGCTGGCCACAACACATATGAACCGGAAGAGGGAATGCCCATGACATCTTGCAAGTTGATCGCTCTCACTACGCCGATTGCCGGACGCGAACAGGACTATCATGACTGGTATAACAACGTGCACCTGCCCGAGCTGGTCAATGGCCTCGGCTTGCAGGGCGCGCAACGATTCGAACTGGTCGCGAAGCTGATGGGTGCGGACACCAACCAGTTCATGGCGATCTACGATGTCGAGACGGACGATCCTGAAGGCTTCATGGCCAAGCTGGGCGCTTTCGCGCAATCGGGAGGAATGACGCCGGGCACGGCGACGGATCAGTCCGCCGGTTATACCGCATTCTTCAAGGCTATCGGCGATCGGCTGGAACCTTCCGCCTGAACTCCCGGTCCACGCAAATGCATTCCATGGAGAGGTAAGATGGCCGATTTCGACGAGACCTTCGACTGGGTAGTGGTGGGCAGCGGGGCCGGTTCGGTCAGTTCCGCGCTGCTGATGAAGCAAGCCGGAAAGTCCGTAGTGATCCTTGAAAAGTCGCCCTATTTCGGTGGCACGACCGCGAAGTCCGGCGGGGTGATGTGGATTCCCAACAACCGCTTCATGGATCCCGGCGAAGACGACGAGGAACAGGCGATCACCTATCTCGACTCCGTGGTGAAGGACGGCCCGGAGTTTCCCGGCACCTCGCCCGAAAAGCGCCGCACCTATGTGCGCGAGGCGCCCAGGATGCTCGATTTCGTGGTGGGGCAGGGGGTCGCGCTGGAGCGCGGCTCGCATTACTGGCCCGACTATTACGACGAGCTTCCCGGCGGCAACAAGACCAGCCGCACGGTGACCGCCGTTCCCTTCAACAAAAAGGAGCTGCCCGGTGACTGGCCCGGCAAGCTGCGCCTGGGTATGCTGGAAATGCCGGTCCGTCTCGATGACGGCCTGCAGATCTCGAACATGAGCCGCAGTTGGGCCGCACGCGGCGTCTTTGCCAAGACCGCCGCAAGAGTTGTCATGGGCAAGCTGACTGGCAAGCACTGGGTCAGTGCCGGGGCCGCGCTTCAGGGCCGGATGCTGAAGGCGATCCTCGAAAAGAATGCGGCTGATATTCGCCTCGACTCGCCGGTCAACGAGATCATTCTCGATGGTGACAAGGCGGTCGGCGTCGTCACCGAAAAGGACGGCAAGCCTTGGCGTGTCGGCGCGAACATGGGCATTCTGCTCAATGCCGGCGGCTTCGGCATGAATGCGGAGATGCGCGCGAAATACATTCCCAAGAGCAGTAACGACTGGTCGAACGCCATCGAATCGAGCACGGGCGACATGCACCGCGAGGTCGAGCGGATCGGCGGTGAGCTTGCTCAGATGGATCAGATGGTGGGCTTTCCCGGCACGCGCGGTCCCGGTTTCGACACTGCCTATATGAAGCCCGGCACCCAGAACGTCTGCGCCAAGCCGCATGCGATCCAGGTCGATCAGTCGGGCGAGCGTTACATGAACGAGGCAAGCTCTTACGAGCATATCTGCCAGACCATGATGGAGCGTGACGCCGTGGTGCCCGCGATCCCGAGCTGGGCGATCATGGACAGCCAGTACATGATAAAATACCCGCTGCACAACAAGATGGGATCGCGCATTCCCAAGGGCTGGCGCGAGAGCGGCTGGCTCAAGGAAGGCAACACCATCGAGGAACTGGCCGAAAAGATCGGCGTGCCGCCCGAGAAACTGCGCGCCACGGTCGACCGGTGGAACGGCTTCGTCGATGCCGGGCTGGACGCCGATTTCCAGCGTGGCTGCGACCGCGAATACCAGGGCTATCTCGGGGACCATCTGGCGCCGCAGGGGCCTGCCCGCACGCTCGGCAAGATCGAGAAAGGGCCGTTCTATGCCGTCGATGTCGTGCCCGGTGACGTCGATACCTATGGCGGCGTCATGACCGACTGCGAGGCGCGCGTGCTCAAGAAAGACGGTTCGCCCTTCGGCAACCTCTATGCGTGCGGCATCACTACGGCATCGCCGATGGGCGACGTCTATCCAGGGGCGGGGGCAAGTATCGGTCCTTCCATGACCTTTGGCTGGATCGCGGCCAGGCATGCGGCGGGCCTCGGCAATCAGGATTTGACCTGAACCGATGACGCTTACGATTGAGGGCCTCAAGGCCGATGGCTGGCGGGAATTGCGCTCGTCAGGTTTTACCAGTGCGATAGGGCAGGTTCTGTTTCGGACAGACCGGGGCGGGCTGGAGGCAGGTTTTATCGCGCCCGAAGGCATCGGCAACGACAATGCGGAAGGCGACATGGTCCACGGCGGCGCGCTAATGACCTTTGCCGATATCGTCCTTGGTTTTGCCGCCTCCAAGGCGGCACAAATCGCTTACTGCGTGACCGTCCAGATGAATTACCAGTTTGCCGGATCGGCGCGAATCGGCCAGTTCGTCAGTTGCAAGGCGGAAGTCGTGCGGCAGACGCGGTCGCTGGTGTTCATGCGCGGTTTGATCCGGGTCGGTGACCAGGACATCGGCGCGGTCGATGCGCTGTTCAAGCCGATCCGGTCGCAGTAGTCGGGTCGCCAAAGAAATGGAAAAGGGGAGAAGGGTATGAAGCGGCTTGACGGAAAGGTAATCGTGCTTGCGGGATCGGGAGCGATCGGCGGGGCCTGCGCGCGCCGCTACGCCAGCGAAGGCGCAACCGTGGTCATCGGCGACCGCAATGCGGACGTCGCTGCTGCATCCGCCGAGGAACTCGCGGCGGCCGGCGGCAAGGCGGTTAGCCAGCACCTCGACGGCACCAGTGCGGAATCGATTCAGTCTTTGGTCGACCGCGCCGTCACGGATTTCGGCGGTATCGACTGTTTCCACGCCAATTACGCCAGCTTCGTCGATGGCACGATCAGCGTCGATGTGATCGACCTGCCGATGGAGCTGTGGGACGAGGAAATGGAAGTCGATGCGCGCGGCTTCGTGCTGTGCACCAAGGCGGCGATCCCCGAACTGCTCAAGCGCGGCGGCGGAGCGATGCTCTACACCAGTTCGGGCGCGGCCTATGAGGTAGCGCCGATCCGCGTCGCCTATTCGATGGCCAAGGCCTCGATCCTCGCGCTGATGCGCCATGTCGCGACGCGGTTCGGACCGCAGAACATCCGCGCCAACGTGATTGCGCCGGGGCTCGTCATGCACCCGCGGCTCGAAAAGAAGTTCTCCGAGGAGGAGAAGCGCCGGTTCATGCGTTCGAACATGTTCAAGGATCGCCTGGGCGAACCCGACGATATTGCCGCGATGGCCGCGTTCCTGATGTCGCCGGACGCGAAATACGTCACCGCGCAGGTGATGTGCGTCGATGGCGGAGCGACCTCGCGGGCCTAGTCGGGAAATTTACCCTCGGTCGATACCAGAATATCCTCGCCCTCGATCCGGACCTCGTAGGTCTTGATCGGGAAGATTGCGGGCGGATTGAGCGGCTTGCCGGTCTCCAGATCGAACCGCGCGCCGTGGATCGGGCAGGCGATCCAGCCACC
Source organism: Novosphingobium sp. (assembly GCA_020446505.1). Classification (GTDB taxonomy): domain Bacteria; phylum Pseudomonadota; class Alphaproteobacteria; order Sphingomonadales; family Sphingomonadaceae; genus Novosphingobium. The sequence goes on from JAGREN010000051.1 coordinate 4,042, forward strand.
GCGCATGCGCCCTTCGTCGAGCGGTTCGAGCACGTGGCTGCACTGGTTCTCTACCGCGAATATGCGGTCCTTGGTGTTGCACAGCAGCACCTTCTGGTCTTCGACCGTGACGCATTTCTTGCCGCCGGGGGGCACCTCGTCGAGACGGGCAACCGCGAGGAATGTGGGTTCGGTCATGATGCGTACTTCGTTCCTGTTTAGACCGGGTTGCATGATCGCCGGATATGGCCGAACGCCCTGATGTCTGATTCGCAGGCGTGACTAGCGGCGCAGGCGCGGCATGTCACCACGTGCGAAACAATCGCATCGAGGGAGAGACGAGGAACATGATCGGCGAAGACACACTCGACATTGGCGGGCAGGTCGCGCTCGTAACCGGCGCGGGCAAGGGCGTCGGGCGGGGCATCGCGCTCGAACTTGCAAAGCACAATGCCGGGGGCATCGCGGTCAACGACTTCGACGCGGGCCGCGCCAACGAGGTGGTCGAGGAAGTGCGTGCGATGGGCGTCAAGGCCGTGCCCGCCGTCTTCGACGTGACGGACCGCGGTGCCGTCGCGACCGTCTATGAAAAGGTCACCGCCGAATTGGGTGCGCCAACGATCCTTGTAAACAACGCCGGAAATGCCGGCCCTGACGGAACCTTCGATCTCGGCCCTCCGTTCTGGGACGAGGATCCGGCGGTGTGGAACAAATACATCGCCACGAATTTCTACGGCGTGCTCAATTGCTGCCACGTGGCCTTGCCCTACATGGTTGAGGCGGGGCGCGGCAGGGTCGTCACCATCGTCTCGGACTCGGGGCGCGTGGGTGAACCAAGGCTTGCCGTCTATGCCGCGGCGAAGGCTGGCGCGGCGGGCTTTATGCGCTCCCTCGCCAAGGATGCCGGGCGCCATGGCATCACATGCAATTCGATTGCGCTCGGCTCGATCCAGACGATGCAGACGCCCGAACAGTTCGAGGCCTACAAGCAGACCGACCAGTACAAGAAGGCCATCGCGCAATACACGATCCGGCGCTACGGTCAGCCCGAGGACGTATCGGGTCTGGCCGCGTTCCTGTGCTCGGACCGGGCTTCGTGGATCACCGGACAGACCTATCCGGTCAACGGTGGCTATTCCATGGCGCAATAGGGCCGACAATCAGCTAATTATTTCGCGCGGGCGCTGCCATTCGCCCTTGACGAATGGGCCGCCACAGTGAAGCTTTCGCCCGTCAAACTTGAGGGAGAACCCAATGCCAAGCCCAGCGTATCACGCGCCGGATACCGTTAAAGAGGCAACCGACTTGCTTGCCGCCAACAAGGGCGCAAAGCCGCTCGCGGGCGGAACCGATCTGATCGTGCAGATGCAGTCGGGACGTATGGCGCCTGCGGCCATCGTCGATCTCAAGCGGATCGCTGGCCTGAAAGAAATTCGCGAGGAGGCGGATCATTTCGCCATTGGCGCTGCTGTTCCGTGCACATCGCTCAAGAATAACGCGGCGCTTGTCGCCGAGTGGCCGGGCGTGGTCGAGGCCGCGAACCTGATCGGTTCGGTCCAGGTGCGCAATCGCGCGACCATGGCCGGCAACCTGTGTAATGCTTCGCCTGCCGCCGATAGCGTTCCCGCGCTGGTCGCGGCCGGGGCCTCGGTCGTGGTCGCAGGACCTTCCGGCGAGCGCGAAGTGCCGGTCGAGCAGATCCCGACCGGGCCGGGCAAGACCTCGCTGGGCGACGGCGAATTTGTCAGCGAAATCCGCATTCCGCGCAAGGCCAAGGGTGGCTCGGACGCCTATCTGCGCTCGATCCCGCGCACCGAAATGGACATCGCCGTGGTCGGTGCAGGCGCGCAGGTCGTGGTCGACGACAGCGGCACCTGCACGGCGGCCCGGATCGCCATTGGCGCAGCCGCACCGACCGTTCTGCTGGTCGAGGATGCTGGCAAGGCGCTGGTCGGCAGCAAGCTCGACGATGCTGCCTTTGCAAAGATGATGGAGGCGGTCAGCGCCGCCTGCAACCCGATCGACGACAAGCGCGGAACCGTTGCCTATCGCAAGGCGACTGCCGGCGTACTCGCCAAGCGCGTAGTGGAAATTGCCCGTCAGCGGGCTGGAGGAAACTGATGAGCCGCATACATGTAACTACAACCGTCAATGGCGACGAGCGCGAATACCTCTGCTCGCCGGGCCAGACACTGCTCGATGCGCTGCGTGACGAGCTTGGCATGACCGGGAGCAAGGAAGGCTGCGGCTCTGGCGACTGCGGTGCCTGCACCGTCGTGCTTGATGGCGAGATGGTCTGCTCATGCCTCGTCCTGGCCGCTGAAGCCGAGGGACGCCGCGTCGACACCATCGAAGGCGTTTCCGAAGGCAGCGAGCTTCACCCCATCCAGCAGAAGTTTCTTGAGAACGCGGCGCTTCAGTGCGGTTTCTGCACGCCGGGCTTCATCGTCGCCTCCAAGGCGCTGCTCGAAAAGAACCCCAATCCGACCGAAACCGAAGTGCGCTACTGGCTGGCAGGCAACCTGTGCCGCTGCACCGGTTACGACAAGATCGTTCGCGCGGTAATGGATGCCGCAGCCGAACTCAGGCAGGAAAGGACCGCAGCATGAACGCCCCCGAAGCAAAAGGCTCCTTCAAGTTCGTCGGCTCCCGGCCGATCCGCCCGGACGGCGTAGAGAAGGTCACCGGCAAGGCGGTCTTCGGCACCGACTACAAGGCAGCGAACATGCTGCACGGCGCGATCGTGCGCAGCCCGCATCCGCATGCCCGGATCAAGTCGATCGACACCAGCAAGGCCGAAGCTGTGCCCGGTGTGAAGGCAGTTGTTACCGGCGCCGATTTCCCCTCGATCGAGGATATCATCGTTCGCACCGGTGAAAGCTCCGGCAGTGCGCTCGACATGTCGACGAACATCATGGCCAAGGGCGAGGCGCTCTATGACGGCCACGCCGTCGCTGCGGTTGCTGCCGTGACGAAGCAGGCGGCGCTCGAAGCGGCTCGGCTGATCGCGGTGGACTACGAAGTGCTTCCGCATGTCATCGACATCAATGACGCATTCGCCGCCGAAGCCCCGAAGGTCAAGGAAGGCATTCAGGCAGCTGATCTCGGTGAAGGTCAGGCGACCCGGCCGAACGTCACGATGAAATTCCCGATGGCCAAGGGCGATGCGGCTGCGGCAATGGCGAGTGCGGCTCATGTCGTTTCCGGCCACTATTCGCTCAAGCCGGTGCATCAGGGCTACATCGAGCCGCATGCGGCAGTCGCTACCTGGAAAGCGGACGGCAAGGTCGATGTCTGGTGTTCGAGCCAGGGCCAGTTCGACGTGCGCGGTCTTACCGCATCGGTGCTTCATATCGATGTCGGCAACGTGCGCGTCATGCCGCTGGAAATCGGCGGCGGCTTCGGCGGCAAGACGACGATCTACCTTGAACCGGTTGCTGCGCTGCTCTCCAAGAAGTCGGGCCGTCCGGTCCGCGTAGCCATGACGCGCGAGGAAGTGTTCCGGGCGACCGGACCGGCTCCGGGCGGCGAGATCGACGTGAAGCTCGGTGCCGACGCCGATGGCAAGATCGTCGCGGCGGAGATCGACCTGAAGTATTCGTCAGGTGCGTTCAGCGGCGGAGACGTCTGGGCTGGCGCGGCCCACTCGATCAATCACTACGCGATCGAGAACTACGCCGTCACCGGCTGGAACGTGCTGTGCAACATGCCCAAGCACGCCGCCTATCGTGCGCCTGGCGCGCCGCAGATTAACTTTGCGGTCGAATGCGCGGTAAACGACCTTGCCGAGAAGTTGGGCATGGACCCGATCGAAATGCGCCTCAAGAACGCAGTCCTGCCGGGTGCTACCGGGCCAATGGGCAATACGCTGGGTGAGATCGGCCTTGTTGAATGCCTCGAAGCCGCCAAGGCCCATCCGCACTATTCCGCACCGCTTGGGGCGAATCAGGCGCGCGGTGTGGCTTGCGGTAGCTGGATGAACTACGGCGGACCTTCCACCGCTGCGGTTGCTCTGGCCGACGATGGTTCGGTGCTGGTCACCGAAGGCAATCCCGACATCGGCGGCAGCCGCGCTTCGATGGCGCTTATGGCTGCCGAGACGCTCGGCGTGCCGTACGAGAAGGTCAGCGTGACAATCGCCGACACCGGTTCGATCGGCTACTCGATGGTCACCGGCGGCAGCCGCACGACCTATGCGACCGGCATTGCTGTTATCGAGGCAGCAAAGGGCGTGATCAACATCATGCGCGAGCGTGCCGCGAAGATGTGGGAATGCGATGCGGGCGACGTCGAGTGGGACGATGGCAAGGCCGTCTGCAAGACGGGCGATAATGCCGGCAAGACACTCACTCTCGCCGAGATCGCCGCCAAGGCAGGCGCTACCGGCGGTCCGATTGCCTTCGAAAACGGTGTGAACCCGCTGCAGCACCTGCCGGGCTATGGTGCCCACATCTGCGACGTGGAAGTGGACAAGGAAACCGGCAATGTCTCGGTCGTGCGCTACACCGTGGTGCAGGACGTGGGCAAGGCGATCCATCCTGCCTACGTCGAAGGGCAGATGCAGGGCGGCGCGGTGCAGGGCATCGGCTGGGCGCTCAACGAAGCCTACATCTACAACAAGGATGGCAGGCTCGATAATGCGGGCTTCCTCGACTATCGCATCCCCGTCGCATCGGACATGCCGATGATCGACACGGTGATGGTCGAAAAGGCCAATCCCGGTCACCCTTACGGCGTGAAGGGAGTGGGTGAGGTTCCGATCGTGCCGCCGCTTGCTGCGGTTGGCTCGGCGGTCAGCAAGGCGGTCGGCAAGCCGATGCGCAGCCTGCCGATCTCGCCTGACAAGGTTCACGCCGCGCTGAACGGGGGCTGATGCCTTCCGTCAAGATAGTCGTGATGCCGCCGTTCGACCGTGAGTTCTTCGGCGGCACCGACCGGTTCGAACTGACCGCGAAAACGCTGTTCGGCGTGGTCAACCAGCTCGACGAGATCGGGCCGGGCTTTGCCGATCTTGCCGACGTGCGCGCTGCCTTCGCAGTCGACGGCGAGGTCCAGCCGGACTGGTCTGTCTCGCTCGGCGATGCCAAGGAAGTAATCGTGATGCAGAAGGTGGCGGGAGGCTAACCTCTCGCCCCTTGTGCGAACAGACGGCTCGCCAGTTCCCTGTAGCTCGGATCGGGCGCGGCGCCGAGCAGTCCCTCGCCCTCGAAGGGGCGCGCGATGACCATGTCGTAGGTCACGAAACGCTTGGCAAAGCGCCATTTCCCGTCCGCACAGCGACTGTAGTTGTCCATGTAGCGCACGACGTGCCAGTCCTCGACCTGCTTGCCTTCTCCTGCTTCGAGACAGTGGACGGCGAGCACATAGACCTCGCCAGTGGCCGTATCGCCGCTCACCTCGATCAGGTGGTTGCACACATGGTGCCCCGAATAGGTCATGTATGGCGCGGTGCTCTCGATGAAGGCAACGAAATCACTCACCGTGCCGTCGAAGTCGGTGCCGTGGGTGTCTGTCGCGTCTTCGGTGTAGAGGTCGCGCAGCAGCGCCGAATCCTTACGGTCAATCGCGCGTGAATAGAGCATTGCAAGCTCGCGGATCGCGTCCTTGTCGAGCAGGGTCTGAAGGGCTGCCTCGTCCAGCGTCATGATATCTCTCTCCCGAATTTCGGGTGAGACTATCGCCATGTGGGGCTACTGCAAGAGCGGCGTTCAGGGCATCACGCGCATGCCCAGAACGCAGCGAACCTTGCCCGGCTCACCGCTAGACCCAATTTCTCGCAACGACCCGTACGAAGCGCGGCGAAATGCGCGGCCCTCGAATGGACCGCTGGTCATGACCATGTGATCGCCTGTCAGCAGGTAGCTGCCGCGCTTGCCTTCGGCGGCGTAGCTCGAAGAGGCGCGCACCCGAAAATCGCCTTCGGGTATCCGAATGCTGACAAGCCCCGTCGCATCGTCCTGCCTCTCGCACTGATAGCGCCCGGTCGGCAGCGTTCCGATCTCGCCGCCCGGAACGGCGAACGCGGGCGGGGCAGCGGCTGCAAGGGAAAGGGCCAGTAACAGGAGTGGGGTCTGGAATCTGCGCATCACCACCCACGGCTAGCATCGGCGCGATGCGATTGCCACATCCGACGTGTCGCGCTAAGGGCGCGGCTCTCGTAATTCACCGTCCCTCGCGAAGGCAGTTCCCATGAAGATCAGTGGCGTCGATATCCGTCCCGGCAATATCCTCGAATACGAGGGCGGCATCTGGAAGGTCGCCAAGACGCAGCACACCCAGCCGGGCAAGGGCGGCGCCTATATGCAGGTCGAGATGAAGAACCTCATCGACGGCCGCAAGACCAACGTGCGCTTCCGCAGCGCCGATACGGTCGAGAAGGTGCATCTGGAAACCAAGGACTTCCAGTATCTCTATGCCGACGGCGACAGCCTCGTGTTCATGGACACCGACACATTCGATCAGATCAATCTCGATTCCGACCTGATCGGCGATGCGGCTGCTTTCCTGCAGGACGGTATGACCGTGATGCTCGAAATGTACGAGGAGCGGCCGATTTCCGTGCAGCTTCCTGAGCAGGTCGAGGCCGAAATCGTTGAAGCCGACGCGGTTGTGAAGGGACAGACCGCCAGTTCCAGCTACAAGCCGGCAATCCTCGACAACGGCGTGCGCGTCATGGTGCCGCCGCACATCGAGAGCGGCACGCGTATCATCGTCGACGTTTACGATCGCACCTACGTCAGCAAGGCGAACTGAGCGAGGCTGCTGACCGATGGCTGCCATATCCGGCCTTATCCGTGTGATGGAGCGCGCCGCCCGCAAGGCGGGGCAGCGTTTGCGTCGCGATTTCGGCGAGATCGAACACCTGCAGGTCAGCCGCAAGGGACCAGCCGATTTCGTATCGAAAGCCGATCAGGCAGCCGAGCGGACCTTGTGGGACGAACTGCGCGCCGCCCGCCCGGACTGGGGTTTCCTCATGGAAGAGGGCGGCGAGATCGAGGGCGATGCCGACAAGCCCCGCTTCATCATCGATCCGCTCGACGGCACCAGCAATTTCCTGCACGGGCTGCCGCACTTTGCGATCTCGATTGCCGTGCAGGAGCCTCGGCTCGACGGAAAGGGCTGGGGTGAGGTGACCGCAGCTCTGGTCTATCAGCCCATCACCGACGAAAGTTTCTGGGCCGAGAAGGCAGGCGGGGCCTGGCTTCAGGACCGGCGTTTGCGCGTTTCGGCGCGCCGCCATCTCGATGAAAGCCTGATTGCCACTGGCATTCCCTTCGCGGGTGCAGGCGATCCGGGACAATGGATGAAGATCTATGGCGCACTGGCGCCGCAGGTTGCGGGCATCCGTCGCTTTGGCGCGGCATCGCTCGACCTCGCCTGGGTCGCCGCAGGGCGTTACGAGGGGTTCTGGGAAGCAGGCCTCAAGCCTTGGGATACGGCGGCAGGCTGTCTGCTCGTGCGTGAGGCAGGCGGTTTCGTGACCGACTGGCGGGGCCGCGCAAACCCGGTTTGCGACGAAACCGTGCTGGCAGGCAACGACGCGCTGCATTCCAGATTGCACAAACTGCTGGTCGCTTCTCTCAAGGATTGAACCGGCGCGCCTGCACCGCTAAGGACCGCGCTCTCCCGCAGGCCCCTGTGGCGGAATTGGTAGACGCGCTCGACTCAAAATCGAGTTTCTCCGGAAGTGCCCGTTCGAGTCGGGCCAGGGGCACCAGCACTTGAGCGGCTCGCTTCGAGCGACTAGCTTGCCGCTATGAAACACGCACTCCTTGCATTTTCCGCGCTCTGTTCTTGTGTCGCGGAACCGGCCCTTGCGGATGACATTCGCGATTCGATTGCATCCGATATGCCACGGCTGATGGCGATCTATCGCGATCTCCACGCCAATCCCGAACTCAGTTTCCAGGAAGTGCGCAGCGCGAAGATCATGGCCGATGCCGCGCGCAAGGCGGGCTTCGAAGTGACCGAAGGCGTGGGCAAGACGGGGGTGGTTGCCGTCATGAAGAACGGGCCGGGGCCGACGGTGCTGATCCGGGCGGACATGGATGCTTTGCCGGTTATCGAGCAGACCGGTCTGCCTTACGCCTCGAAGAAGCGCGGTGTTTCCACCGCAGGTGTCGAGAGCGGGATCATGCATGCCTGTGGTCACGACACCCACATGACGGGATGGATCGGCACGGCCAAGCAGATGGCAGCGCGCAAGGCCGAGTGGTCCGGCACTCTGGTAATGATCGGCCAGCCCGCCGAGGAACTGGGCCTGGGGTCGCGAGCAATGCTCGACGATGGTCTCTATACCCGTTTTCCCAAGCCCGACTATGCTCTGGCTTTTCATGTCGGCTCAGGCCCGGCCGGAGCCGTTGCCGTCTCTTCCGGGTGGGCGCTGGCTAATGCCGACAGCGTCGACATCGACATTTTCGGAATCGGCGGCCACGGCTCGATGCCGCAACTCGCCAAGGATCCGATTGTCCTTGCAAGCGCGATCGTGATGCGGCTCCAAACAATCGTCAGCCGTGAGATCGATGCTCAGGATGCGGCGGTCGTGACGGTCGGCAGCTTCCATTCCGGGGCCAAGCACAACATCATCCCCGACAAGGCGCACTTGCAGCTCACCGTGCGCAGCTATTCCGACGAGACGCGCAAGAAGCTGCTCGATGCCATCGAACGGATCGTGAAGGGCGAGGCGATTGCCGCCGGTATCCCGGAAAAGCTTATGCCCGTCGTGAAGATCAAGGAGCCGTTCACGCGCTCGACCTGGAACACGCCGGAATTTGCAGAAGAGTTCAAGACGCAGATGACCGCTGCCCTTGGCGAGAAGAGATCGCTGTCCGTTCCCGCAGTCATGGCGGCGGAAGACTTTGGCGAATATCGAAGAGCGGACGAAAAAGGCATCAAGTCGCTGATGTTCTGGGTTGGCGGCTTCACCCCCGAAGCTCTGGCCGAGGCGGAGGCGCGGGGCATCCCTATTGCGGCGTCTCACGCCCCTTTCTGGTCGCCCGACCCGGTGGCCGTGGTCTCGACTGGCGCAGAGGCGCTGACCCGCACGGCATTGCGGATTATGGCAAAACCGCAATAAATCTCTTCTGCGAATTATTCGCAGATTATTGATCGGTTTTGCCGATCATCAAGCGCGGAAAATTCGGATGGCAAATGAGGCTGTAGAGGCCCATTTCAGGGGTCCACTCGTGTCCATGCAAAGGAGTAGGTGTCATGGGATTGAAGGGTTCGAAGACCGAGGAAAACCTCAAGGCTGCATTCGCCGGTGAAAGCCAGGCCAACCGCCGCTATCTCTATTTCGCTCAGAAGGCCGACATCGAAGGCTACAACGACGTCGCCGCGGTATTCCGCTCGACCGCCGAAGGTGAAACCGGCCACGCCCACGGCCACCTCGAATATCTCGAAGAGTGCGGCGATCCCGCCACCGGCGAGCCGATCGGCAGCACTTCCGACAACCTCAAGGCGTCGGTCGCTGGCGAAACGCACGAATACACCGACATGTATCCGGGCATGGCGAAGACCGCTCGCGATGAAGGTTTCGACGAAATCGCCGATTGGTTCGAAACGCTTGCCAAGGCTGAAAAGAGCCACGCCGGCAAGTTCCAGAAGACCCTCGACAGCCTCGACGCCTGATCTGACGGGTATTAACTGCCTGTGATTTTCGGGCGGTTTACACGCAAAGTGGTGCGGTTCCGGGAGCCTCGTGCGTCCCGGAACCGCCGCTTGCACCTTGGGCATAGTCACCGATAAGCAGGGGAGCACGACCAATGGAAGGCAGTCTCGAAGCACCGACCCGCCACGAGATCCCGTGGCGTGACGAGGCATGGTACGACGAAGCCGCGCTCGAAAAGGAGCTGCGCCGCGTCTACGACATCTGCCACGGTTGCCGCCGCTGCTTTAACCTGTGCGACAGCTTCCCGATGCTGTTCGACATGATCGACGAGTCACCCAACGAGGAGGTCGATGACCTTTCGCAGGGCCAGCTCAAGGCCGTCGTCGATGCCTGCACCCTGTGCGACATGTGCTTCATGACGAAGTGTCCCTATGTGCCACCGCACGAGTTCGACCTCGATTTTCCGCACCTGATGTTGCGCCATCGCGCGGTCGAGAATCGCAAGGGCGAGACGTCGCTGGCCGACCGCGAACTCGCCAAGATGACCCGCAACGGCAATCTCGGCACGACTTTTTCCGGCCTCGCCAATTGGGCGACGAAGGAAGGTAACGGCCTGACCCGCCCGATCATGGAAGCAGTGGTCGGCATCGACAGCCGCGCCCACGTTCCGCCCTTCCGCGACGTGGCCTTCGCCAATGGCGCGCAGGCAGTCGTTCCCGCGCCCAACCCCGATGGTCCGGCCTTCGGTCGCAAGGTCGCGCTCTATGCGGGCTGCCACGACAATTTCAACGATGCGACGCCCGGCGAAGCGGCGATGAAGGTGCTGGCGCATAACGGCGTGCAAGTGCGTGTCGAGTATCCCGATTGCTGCGGCATGCCCAAGTTCGAGAACGGTGACATGGCTTCGGTAGCGAGCGCTGCCGAGCGCATCTCCGCTCATTTCGCGCCGCTGATCGAGGATGGCTGGGACATTGTCCCGCTGACCACAAGCTGCGCGCTCATGCTCAAGTTCGAATGGCCGCTGATCGAGCCGGGCAATGCCAATGTCGAGCTGCTGTCCAAGCACACCTTCGACGTGTCCGAATATGTCGTCGCTCTGTCCAAGAGCAACGGCCTCGTTCCTATCGACCCGATGGCAAAGACCATTGGTGTCCATTTTGCGTGCCATGCCCGCGCCCAGAATATGGGGCCGAAGGCGATGGAAATGCTTCGCCTCATTCCCGAGGCCAAGCCGTTGCTGACCGAACGTTGCTCAGGCCACGGTGGCAAGTGGGGTATCTTCAAGCAGAACTTCGACCGCGCGGTAAAGGTCGGCAAGCCGGCCGCGCGCGCGTTGATGAAAGAGAACCCCGATCTTGTGGTCAGCGAATGCCCGCTCGCCGGGCCGCACCTCAGGCAGGTGATCGCCGCCAACGGCAACGAGCCGCCAGCGCGGATCGGACACCCCATCGAGGTCATGGCCTTCGCTTACGGCCTGTGACCTTTACAACCCAGGTTTGACGAACATGCCAAGAAGTACCCGAACCATCACGGCCGAAGACATCATGCCGGTCGAGCAGTACGAACTGATCCGCAAGGACAAGAAGGCCGAGGCGATAGAGCGCAAGAAGCTCTCGCGTCTCAGCGTCGGCCCGAATGCCGTGATCCTGTTCGAGAACTGGGATTCGATGTGGCTGCAGATCCAGGAAATGTTGCGTATCGAGAAGGGCGGCGAGGAACAGCTTGCCGATGAACTGGCGGCCTACGACCCTATGGTGCCCAAAGGTGCCGAACTCACGGCGACAGTGCTGTTCGAAGTCGCCGATCCGGAAAGGCGCGATGCTTTTCTACGCACGATTGGCGGCGTGGAAAATCACATTTCGATCCAGGTCGGCGGGCATGTGATTCCGGCGCGCGCGGAAGGCGATGTTGAGCGAACCCGCGAAAGCGACGGCAAGGCGAGCGCCGTGCATTTCTTCCACTTCGATTTTCCGCCCGAGGCAATCGCCGCGTGGAAGAGCGGAGAGGGGCAGGCAATGGTGGTTATCGATCACCCGGCCTACGGACATGCCGCATTGATCGGAGCAGCTACGCGGGATTTCCTGTCGCGCGAATGTTTCTGATCTAGTTCGTGCGCGTCTGGCTGCGAGCCTTCGAGGCCGCGACCATATCGTTGAAATCCTTGTTGCTCATTTGCTCGCGCACGGCAGGCTTCTTTTTCTTCCTCTTGGCCTGTTCCATCATCTGCGCATATTGCTCGGCTGACATGCCAGCGGGCATGGGTCCCTTGAAAGCGCCCAAGTCAGGATCGTATTCGCCTTGGCGGATATTCGATGGCCTGCTGTCGATGAGTTTGACCTCGTCTCCCGCCACCAGTTCGGCCTGGTTGGATATGGCATAACCGCCATTCTTCAGTGCCTCATTCCGGACGGTATGTGTCACGATGTCGCCATCGGAACTGAAAGACCCTTTGACCTTTCGCTTGTCGGTAAAGTTCTTCTTCTTTCCGATCCCATTGGATTTCGCCGCTTCCTGCTCAGCCTGCTGCGCTTCGGCTCTGCGCTGGTGTGCCTCGATCTTGTCCTGGATCGCCTGGCGGTTTTCGCCGCTGGCGAACATGGCGAGACATCCCGTTATCAGCACCGTCGCAATCGCGAAGTGGCGATACATCTTTGCGTCGACCGGGATCATGGGAGCAGCTTGGGCCATGGCATGAGCTATAATATCTGCCGGGTTAACCAAGCTGCGATGTGGTTTGGTTAATGTCGGCTTGCCGTGAGCGAGCCATTGCAGGCCGGTGACTGGCAAAGCTGCGGGTGCGCAGGTGTAAGCAGCGCCGACATTCCGGCGGGAAACGGCCTGTTTGCAGCCGCTTTCGATCCGTTTCGCCAAGCCTTCGACTGTCAGATTTACCGACAGTTTACCCCTGTCCTGTAATCAGGAGCCCTCTCGGCCAGAGTGGCCGGTTTGGGATGGGCCGCGCGCAAATGATCCGCCTTTTCAAGCATTACATTCCCCATGCCGTCGTGCTGCTGTGGCTCGTCGATATCACGATGCTGCTCGCGGCGTCCGAATTTGCCTGGCGCATCAGGGCTGGCCAGATCGGAATCGAAATCGGTCCGATCACGGAACGTGTGATTTCCCACAGTGGCTTCGTTACGGTCATGACCGTCGCGATGATCTCGGTCGGTGTCTATGGCGCTGATGCATTGCGTTCGCTGCGTTTTGCCGGTGCGCGGCTGCTGGTGGCGATTTCGCTGGGCGTGATCGCCCTTTCCTTCATCGACTTCCTGATTGCCGGCAACACCTTCTGGCGCTCGACGCTGGCCTACTCGATGGCGCTTTCCATTATCGCGCTTGTTGCCGACCGGATCGTTCTGGGCGGTCTGCTCGGCTCCTCCGCATTTCGTCGCCGTGTTCTCGTACTAGGCGATGGCGGTCGCGCCGAACGGCTGAAGCAACTTGGCGACAAGCCGGAGAGCGGATTCGGCATCGTCGGCTTCCTCGGCATGAACGAAGGCAAGCCTGCCGTAGAGGAAGCGATCCCGCGCGGCGCGATCCACAACCTCAGCCGGTTCGTCGAGAACCTCGGGGTTAGCGAAGTCGTGCTCGCGCTGGAGGAACGGCGCAATTCACTGCCGTTGAAAGACCTGCTCAGGATCAAGACTGCTGGCGTACACGTCAACGAATTCTCCAGCTTCATGGAGCGCGAGACGGGGCGGGTCGATCTCGATACGCTCAATCCGAGCTGGCTGATCTTTTCGGACGGATTTTCCTCGGGCCGGATGTTCTCGAGCGCCTTCAAGCGCGTGTTCGACGTGACGGCGAGCGCGATCCTGTTGCTCCTTACCGCGCCGATCATCCTCGTTTTTGCCATTATCGTGAAGCTCGACAGCAAGGGGCCGGCATTTTTCCGGCAGACCCGCGTTGGCCTTTACGGTCAGGATTTCGACCTCATCAAGCTGCGCTCGATGCGCACCGATGCGGAGGCCGACGGCGCGCAGTTCGCGCAGAAGGACGATCCGCGAGTCACGCGCGTCGGCAAGTTCATCCGCAAGGTCCGTATCGACGAACTGCCGCAGGCATGGAGTGTGCTCAAAGGCGAAATGAGCTTCGTTGGCCCGCGCCCGGAAAGGCCGGAATTCGTCTCCGGGCTTGAGGAGCAGCTACCGTTTTATGCCGAACGCCACATGGTCAAGCCCGGCATTACCGGCTGGGCGCAGATAAATTATCCCTACGGCGCATCGATCGAGGATTCTCGCCACAAGCTCGAATATGACCTCTACTACGCGAAGAACTACACGCCGTTTCTGGACCTGCTCATCATGCTCCAGACGCTGCGGGTCGTTCTCTGGCATGAAGGTGCGCGATGACGCTTTCGGCGCTCGCGCCCTGGCCGCTGATCGGTATGATGCTGCACCTTGTTGCGGCCATAGCGGCTGCGACCGTGGCGATCTGGCTGTCTGCCCGCCGCGAGCGCTTTGGTTCGGCCGGTGTGCCGGTCCTCGTTGCCCTGGCAATCACTTCGGCATGGTCGCTCGTGGCGGCAGGGTTCTTCGCCTATCCGCTGACGACTCTAGCCGAATCCGCGCGCAATCTCGCGTGGTTGTGCGTGCTCTATCGGCTGTTCGCAGGCGATGGCCGGCACACCCGGCTCGCACCCATCCGGCCTGTCGTGATTGCGCTTGTCTTCGTCGAAGCACTCATCGTCGTCATGACAGTCGTGATCGCGCGCGCACCTGCCAACCCGCAGCTGACACTGATTGCGAGCAGTTTCGAAGCGGTGCTGCGTCTGCTGTTCGCAGTCGGCGCGCTGATCCTCGTTCATAACCTTTATGCGAGCGCGTCGACTGAATCGCGCGCTTCCTTGCGCTGGCCGGCGTCCGCACTGGCGGTAATCTGGATCTTCGACCTCAATCTCTACACCGTTGCCTATCTCTCCGATGCGTGGCCCGAAGAGATTGCGGCAGTGCGCGGTCTTGCAACCGTCATCCTGGCTCTACTGGTGGCAGTCACGGCGACCAGGGGCAGGGACGAACTACGTCTACGGCCTTCGCGTACGGTGACGTTTCAGACATTTTCGCTGTTGATCATCGGTATTTACCTCGTGGCCATGATGGCGATCGCCCAGTGGCTGACGCTTGCGGGGAACGATTTCACGCGGTTGGTGGGCCTGGGCTTCCTAACCGTTGCGAGCGCAGTCGCGTTGTTGCTGGCGCCATCGGCGCGGTTGCGTCGCTGGATGCGGGTCATGCTCACCAAGCATTTCTTCCAGCATCGCTATGACTATCGCGAGGAGTGGCTGCGTTTCACGCGCACAATCGGCAATACCGGACCGGATGCGCCGCCCTTGGGTGAACGGGCAGTGCAGGCCGTGGCCGACATCGCCGAATGCCCTGCCGGATTGCTGCTGGCGCCGGGCGACGACGGCGAACTCACCCTGGCTGCCCGCTGGAACTGGCCGGAGATCGAAGTGCCGGGTTGCGCGATGTCCAAATCGGCAGTCGCCTTCTTTGAGCGGGAAGGATGGATCGCCGATCTCGACGAGGTGCGAAAGCGTGGCTCGTCGGGCGACTTGACCGCTCCTGTGCCGGAATGGCTGCTGGAGCATCCGCGTGCCTGGGCGCTGGTGCCGCTGATCCATTACGAGCGACTTGTCGGCATGGTCGTATTGGCGCGGCCGGCCTTTGCCCGGCATTTCGACTGGGAGGACTTCGATCTTCTGCGCGTCGTTGGTCAGCAGCTTGCCAGCTACCTCGCCGAGAATACCAGTCAGACAGCACTGGTCGAGGCAGGGCGCTTCGACGATTTCCATCGACGCATCGCTTTCGTCATGCACGACATCAAGAATCTCGCCAGCCAGCTCAGCCTGCTGGCGCGAAATGCGGAACTGCATGCGGAGAAGAAGGAATTTCGCGAGGACATGCTCGTCACGCTGCGCAATTCCTCCGACAAGCTGAATGCGCTGATCGCTCGTCTTTCGCGTTATGGCGGTGCGGTTGAATCGCTTAGCGAGATATCCGGTGGCGATGTGGTCCGCGCGGCCTTGCGGAGGTTTGCCACGAGCGAGCAGGTCATGCTCGCGCGGTGCGACGACATCATGGTCAGCGCGAATGCAGATTCGCTTGAGCAGGTGCTGGTCCATCTGGTCCAGAACGGTATCGACGCGAGCCCGGACGGCACACCAGTCATCATCAGCCTTGCGAACGAAGGACTCTTTGCCCGGTTCGAGGTGTTCGATTCCGGTTCCGGCATGTCGCCCGAATTCATGCGCAGCAAGCTGTTCAAGCCATTCGTTTCCACGAAGAACGGCGGGTTCGGCATTGGCGCGTTCGAGGCACGAGAACTGGTCAAGGCCATGCGCGGCAGGCTCGAAGTCGAATCGCGCGAAGGACTCGGTTCCCATTTCACGATCCGCATACCCGCCGCGACAGCGGTCGAAATCTATCAATCCCTTGGTGAATCCGAGGAAAGGCAGGCATCATGAGTGAAGAAAAACCCCGGCTGCTGGTGGTTGAGGACGATCCGGGTCTGCAGGCCCAGCTCAAATGGGCATGGGAGGACTTCGAGGTCGTGATCGCGGGCGACCGGGCATCGGCTCTCGCCGCCCTGCGGTCCGATCCGCCTGACGTGGTCACGCTCGATCTCGGTCTGCCGCCTGACCCGGACGGCACCAGCGAGGGCATGGCCGTGCTCGACGAGATCATGGCGCTCAAGCCCGAAACCAAGGTGATCGTCGCAAGCGGCCATGGCGCGCGCGAGAGCGCTCTCGATGCCGTCGCGCGCGGTGCCTATGACTTCTACCAGAAGCCGGTCGATATCGATGCTCTCGGCCTGATCGTGCGCCGCGCCCTGCAACTTTCGCGCATCGAGGCGGAGAACCGCAAGCTGGCGGCAAAGGCGGGCAAGGAAGACCGGGTTCTCGGCAACCTCGTTACTGCGGCCCCGGAAATGATAAAGGTCGCCCGCACTATAGAGCGCGTCGCCAACACCAGCGTCTCGGTGATGCTGCTGGGGGCTAGCGGCACCGGCAAGGAATTGCTGGCGCGCGGCCTGCACGATGCGAGCGACCGGGCAGGCGGCGCATTCGTCGCCATCAACTGCGCCGCGATCCCGGAAAACCTGCTCGAAAGCGAGC
>JAGREN010000052.1 GCA_020446505.1 Novosphingobium sp.
TGAAGAACCTCGTCATCCTGATCGGTCGCATCGCCGCCGCTCCCGAAACCCGCCACGCCGGTGAAACCGCGATCACTTCGTTCACCCTCGTCACCGATCGCCCCAAGCTGGTCGACGGCAAGACGGTCAAGAACGAGGCCGGCTACACCGAGACCCTCGCCGAATTCCACCGCGTCACCGCTTTCAACGGCCTCGGCACCTCGGTCGCCAAGCACAAGAAGAAGGGCGACCTGGTCGAGGTGCAGGGCCGCCTCCACTACTCGAAGTGGACCGACCGCGAGGGCGTCGAACGCTACGCGGTCGAGATCGTCGCCGAGGAAGTTCTCTTCCTCTGACACCGAGCCCGGGAGGCGGCGCTGCCGCCTCCCACTGGGCCAAGGCCAGCCCCCCATCACTCATGTAGTCGCTGCGACGGGCGAAACACCGGTTGCGAAAAAGGCAACGCGCGGCGTCTATTTCGCGCTTGCAGCATGGATGGTGCGGACCCATATGGGGAGTGCCTTTCAGGCATCCTCTCCCAAAACTTTCCAAGGGGCCGGCGCAAGCTGGCCCTATTTTTTGCCTGCCGGATCGGCGGCTTGCGCTCCTTCGGGCATGGCATCTGTGACACTTTGCCCTCGGGCGGAGTGTCATGTTGCGTCGCCCGCGTGACCTGCGCTGAAGGCGGCCCGTGGATCCCGCCAGCTTGAGGACTGGATTGGCCGAGGGACAAAGTTTTATGCGACTAGCCGTGCATGTCCGGCGCCGCTGCTGGGCGAAGTGTCACGGGCGACAAACGACAGGGCAGGGCACAAAGGGGATTCACAGGATTCACCTTTTGTGCTCAATACTGATCGATGGAACGAGCCCAAGAAATCACTGGCGTCGGTGGGATCTACGCGGTCCTGGTCGAAGCCTCGAGCCGCCCGCGCTACGCCTTCCTCGTCCTCCAGCTTGTCGCCGAGATTGCCGACGGGCGAGGGCAAGCCGGACCCTTTGTGGCGCAAGGCGGTGTGCCGATGCTCCTGCGCGAATGGCTCTGCTCCCAGCTCTTGCCGATGAGCGAACAGCCCGCGCGGCGCGCTGCGCGCGCGCGTGGCCGCAGGGCTGAAGGACGAACTGACCGGTGACGCTGTTCGCGATGCAGCGCGCATCGAGGCCGCGGTCGAGGAGCAGGTCCAGGCCGTCGGCCGCGCCAATGTCAGCCGCGCGATTTCCGATCTGGTCCGCGCCGGGCTGATGAGCCGGCACTATGCGGGCTACGCCACCAACCACAAGAACCGCGGCGGCGGGCGTCACGCGGTCTATGTGGTCAAGCCGGGCGTCCTTGCCCTGCTGCGCAAACCTGCGCCGCTGCGGCGTCAGGGCCCGGGCGCTGCCAATCCCCAGGGCGAACTCTTCGCGGCCTGAACCCCTGGACTTCAAGCATCAAGCTGCGCCTGCCGCGCTGCGGCGATGCTCCTATGGTGTCTTGGCGACCGATCGCCTAGGACACCCCCGACCGAGGATTGAAAAGGGTCTCGCCCGCATGGAAAACGAACCACTGCTGGATCATGTCGCCGATATCGTTTCTGCCCATGTCAGCAACAATGCGGTCGCGACCGCGGACCTGCCGGGCCTGATCCAGGCGGTCTACGCTTCGCTTGCCGCGCTTGGACAGGCACCGGAACCGGCGGTGGCAGAGCTGAAGCCTGCCGTCTCGGTGCGCGCCTCGGTCAAGCCCGATGCCGTCACCTGCCTTGAATGCGGCGAGAAGATGAAGATGCTCAAGCGCCATCTCGGCACCGAGCACGGTCTGACACCCACCGAGTACCGCACGCGCTGGAGCTTGCCCACCGACTACCCGATGGTCGCGCCCGACTGTGCCGCCAAGCGCAAGGAACTGGCAGTCAGGATCGGCCTTGGCCGCAAGCCCGGCCAGAGCCCGAAGGCTGAGGCCACTGCAGCGCCCGAAGCTGCACCAAAGGTGCAGCCCAAGGCCGCCGCGACCCCGGCGAAACGCAAGAAGCTCGGCGTTGCCTTCGGCTCGGCAGACGTCAGCTGAACCGCTGATTTCCGGTAAATATTTGATTTCATTTAACATAATTCCGATTATCATCCCGAGCGATCTCTGCAATTTAGAGATGTCACCCGGAGCCACAACGACCCACTTTATCCCATAAATCCGGGGCACGGTCAGATTATGGGATAACTTGCGGCGCACCGCCTCATATCGCACCGCTTTGACATTCCCGTTCGGGAATTTGTGCATGAGCTGACGCCCGGCACCACGATGTTATTCCCGAGCGGGAATAAATGCCTTGAAATCGGCCACAATCGAGCATAACTTCCCGTTCGGTAATATGGACAGCAATTCACTTGGCCTCCTTGTGCGCCGCGAACGCAAGGCACAGAACCTGAAGCAGGCAGAGCTTGCGGCAGTGAGCGGCGTTGGCGTGCGGTTTATTGTCGATCTCGAAGCTGGCAAGCCGACGCTGCAACTCGGCAAGGTGCTTCAGGTCATCACGACGCTCGGCTGCGAAGTCCAGATCGCCCCGCCTGCGAGCCGGTCATGAGCAGCAGGCTCACCGTCTGGTGGGACGGCCGTGTGGTCGGCGCCCTCTATCTCGACCCCTTCGGCGAAACCCAGTTTGCCTATGATCCAGGCTGGCTGACAGAGCCTCGCGCTCCTGCGCTTTCATTCTCGCTACCCAAGCAGGTCGAGCCATTCCATCGTCGGGAATGCCAGCCTTTCTTTGGCGGCATTCTGCCCGAGGAAAGCCAGCGTACTGCCATCGCCCGCGCGCTTGGTGTCTCCGCCGACAATGAATTCCGGCTGCTCGAGCATCTCGGCGGTGAAGTGGCAGGCGCTTTGACGCTCCTTCCTGAAGGCGAAGCCCCCACTCCCCCTAGCGCCGCAGCGCCCAAACCTCTCGATGATGATCGTCTGATCCAGTTGCTCGATCATTTGCCGATGCGTCCAATGCTGGCGGGCGAGGATGGGTTGCGGCTGTCATTGGCCGGGGCACAATCGAAACTTCCGGTGCTTCTGATCGACAGACAGGTTGCCCTGCCAGCACCCGGGCAGCCGACCAGTCATATCCTCAAACCACCGATCACGCGTTTCCCCTGGACGACCGAGAACGAATACTTCTGCATGTCGCTCGCCCGCGCCATCGGCCTTGACGTTGCACCGGTCGAAATGCGTACGGTTGGCGATCGTTCATTTCTGCTGATCAGTCGCTATGATCGGACCATCGGTCCGTCAGGCGAACTGGTCCGCCTGCATCAGGAAGACTTCGCGCAGGCGCTTGGCGTGCCGTCACACCGCAAATATGCGAGCGAAGGCGGGCCGAATTTTCCTGATTGCTTCGCGCTGCTGCGCCGGGCAGCAACCCGTCCGCCACGCGACATCCTGCGGCTGCTCGATGCGGCAATCTTCAACCTGATCATCGGCAATGCTGATGCCCACGCCAAGAATTTTAGCCTCCTGCACAAGGACGGCGCGATCGAGCTTGCACCGCTCTACGATCTGCTTTCGACCACGCTTTACCCGGAACTCTCGCCGAAGCTCGCGATGAAGATTGGCGGGAAGCACCTCCTCAACGAACTCGAGCCGCGTCATTGGGACAAGTTCGCTGTCGATTGCGGGCTTGGCGCCCCGTTCGTGCGGACCCGGATCAGGCAATTGTGTGAGGCTGTCATTGCCGGCCTGGACAACGAATTTACTGGCCCTACTTGGGCGGCAGATGGATTCGTCCCTGTCATCGCGCTTGTCCGTGAGCGCGCCGGGCTGCTCGGTGGGAAGTTGTGATATTGGCGCGACTCGGAAGCCCGCTCCGAGAAATTGTGCTTTAAGGGGCCGATTTACCGAGAAAACGAGATTTAATAGCCGTTTCATCCGAGTTTTCGCGATTTAACCTGCCCGTCCGCGCTGAAGCTGCCGGAAGTTTTCCGGTCCTTCAGGACCGCGCACTCTTGTTAGAAATATCACCCCTTATTCCTAACGGAAACGGTCCTCCGACTGCTTCAAAACCTATCGCTAGATCGTTCATAGATAGAGGTTTTGTAACATAAGAATCTGCGGAAAGGTGGCGAACCTGCTCGTACCGCGCCGCGCCGAATCCAGTTCTCCGTTACCCTGCAAAACGCGAGAACCAATCAACCGCAGGGTAAAGCGGCCTCAATCCTAATCTTTACGGCGTGCGATCATCTGCCTCGCCGGCATTTGCCTGATCGAGCAGGTCCATAAACGTGCGCGCCGCGTCGCGGTCTTGCGGGTCCTTGAACGCCACATCGAGATTCGGCGCCGAACCCAGCATGTAGAGCAGCGACCACATGGCGAACTTGATCCCCTTGTCGGTCTCGAGACCGAACTCGACGCGCATGCGCTCGATCCCGCTTGCCATGGCCTCGGTAGAGACGCTTGCGAGATCATCGGTCCCGAAGAAGCGCCGCATCTGGTCGTCGAATTCCATGGCCGTGCTTGCTCTCCCAATCCCTTGATGAAGCCTTGTCCTTGCACTTCAGAATGAGCGGCCCTGTCAAGATGGACGCACTCGGTCCCGCGCGCCCTTCGGGCTGCTCCTGCGGGTGCGGTGCTTCCCGTGATGGGCCGCCGGCACTCTTGCCTACGGCTCCGTCGCCGTCCCGCACCCGTGCAGTGCACGAGGTCCCGCGGGACGAGTGACATGCTCCGGCAAGGGGTCCGTCATTTGCAGGTGTGCCGCAACCGAGGCTGCGGCCAGGCAAGGGCTGAGTTTTGCGGTTAACCCCGAACGCCCACATGGGGGTTCGGGGGCAAAACCGTAATCTCTCTCTCATTTCGGTGGCTGAGCGAAATCAGCATCGCCATAGTATGACGCCTGGGAGATTGGCGGCCGTCAAGGATCGCGGGTGCCCCCCGATTTTGGCCTGCTGCGGCTAGCGCCTTGCGAGCAAGAATCGGCTCCCCCCACGCCCGCGACACGCGGCGGCAGCGCGTGCGCGCCGCCGTCCCTGACTGCCTGACTCCGGCGTCCTTCCGATGGGCATCTTTCATCAGCGTGATGAGAGACAATTCCTTTTGGAGGTTATCATGACGGACCGTTTCTCGAACTTCGCCGACTTGGCCGAACACTATGCGCGCGAAATCGCCACGCCCGATTATGCCCGGGCATTCATGGAGCAGACCGAACTGGCCAAGCTCTCGATCGAGCATGAGCCGAGCGCTGTCGAAATGCCCGACCCCGAGGTGGCCCAGGCGGCGATCGAGATGATGCTGGCAACGGTCTTCGACCTGTTCCGCGACACCCGGATGGAGGACTTCGCTAGCGAAGTCGCCTGGGGGATCGCCAACAGCTTCCATGTCGTCGCCAAGCGCCTCGACGACCGCGAGGATGCCATGGCGAACCGGCTGCAGGAGAAACTGCGCGAATACGATCCGAGCGAAGTCTACGCGAGCGATCTCGAAGACCTCACCATGCAGGCGCGCAGCCTTGCCGAATGCCGCGATGCGATGGAATGCATGCGCGACCATGCCGCGAAGATCTACCTCGTGGAAACCGGACGTCCCTTCTCGCCGGTGCGGGGGTCGCGGGTCTCGTCCAAGACCAATGCCTCGATGATCGAGGCACGCGACTATCTCGCGGCACAGAAGGCGCAGCGGCGCGAGCAGTTTGCCCCATCCGGCCCGGTCGTGGTGTTCTCGGGCGGACAGCAGTTTACCGACATTGCGCTGGTTGAAGACTATCTCGATGCGATCCATGCCCGGGTCCCGTCGATGGCGCTGGCAACGACCGCCCAGAACAAGGGTGCGGACGTGATCGCGGCAGCCTGGGCATCGCGCCACAATGTGCCGGTGATCCTGTGCAAGCCAGATACCTCGCGGGGACCTTCGGCACCCTATCAGCGCAATGCACGCATGCTCGCCTTCAAGCCTGTCGAGGCGGTGGTGTGCAGCGGCGGCGGCATCCAGGCGAACCTTGCCGACCGCCTGCGGGAAGCACGCATTCCCTTGCACATCGTGCGCGACGCTTCGGTCCTGAACGAGGCTCCGGCGACGCGGGCCAAAGTAGCAGCGCAAGCTGAGCGGCCTGCGATGAAGCGCACGGCATGTGGCACCGTCAATGGCGATGAACTCCCGCCGTTCTGAGCGGGGCCTGCTCCGATTGCATCGACCATGAAGGGTGTCCGGCATCACCGCCGGATGCCCTTCTTTTTTGTCGATCGGGACGCGCACTTTCTTGGCCCGGCTCGCTCCCTTCTTGCCCCCGCCAGTAAGGGCCTGACGGCCTGCTGGCGCCTAAGCATCGCTACTGGCGATGCGGCAACCAAGAAGGCTGCGAAGGCTTCGCATCGGCCGGGCGAGACCCGTGCCTGAGGCCACCAGTGGTGCTGCCCAACCAAGGGATAAAACTCTCGCAGAATTCCAAGCATGATGGCCGCCATTGGCCCGCGTCAAGAAGGGCGGTTCCCCCAATTTTTGCGCCTGAAGAAGGCGAAAAAATCGGCTCCCCCACCCCCGCTCACGCGGCGGGCCGCGGGCGGCCCGTTCCTGACCCGGGCCAAGCTCGCCCATCCCCGAGGTGACCTCTTCAATTCCTTTGACAGGAGGCTCACATGAACGCTCTTACCAAGACCCTCGACATCCCGGCTTTCGACCACATCAGCTACGACGCCGCAGTGCGCGCCGCGACTATCCGGGCCCAGCACAGCTTCTTCGACCAGCACGTCATCGAGGACGAGTTCGGCTGCTTTCTCGCCATCGACGAAGGCGACTACAACGCCCTGCCCCAGGAGCTGATCGACCGGATCGTCCATTCCGTCCCGGGCATGATGGCCGACGACTTCGACGAAGCGAACATCGCCCGCGCCGCAAGCTTCATGAGCGTCGTGATGGATCCCGACTGGGACGCGGATTGCCCGTTCTGAGATGATCATCGATCCAAGCGCCGGAGGGCTCCAGAGGAGCTCTCCGGCCCCCTTTTTTGCGAGCCCAGAAATAAGCGCAGCCGAGGCATCGAGCCTCGGCTGCGCTGGTCTCTGCCGAGACCGGTTTCAGCTTGCCCTCAGGCGCTTTTCTGCTTCGTCGAGGCCGAGCTTTCCAAGAGCGGCGAAAAATGCTTCGACCCGCTCAAACGGAGCCTTGCCGAGTGCTGACTTCCTCAGCAGTTCGGCCATGGCAACCTGCTCGCTTTTCCGCAGCTTCGCTTCGCGCGCTTCCAGTGCGCTCCGCTCCTTTGCGATCGCCTGTCGTTCTGCTTCAAGACTTCCTTTCCTGGCCATGATGATACCTCGTGGGTTGGCGCTGAAACCTCCCGTGCGCGAGGATTCCAAGCAGCGCTGTCAGTGGCAAGCCCTTTGCCATCGGCCCTGCAAATAAATTGTGCTGCCCGTCCTGTAATCAGCGGCGTTTCTTGGCTCCAGGACAAGCGGTCAAGGCTCGACTCTATGCGCATCAAAGACCAGAAACCACCCACCAGACACAAGGCATCGGATTGAGGGGAAGAGTTGCAGACCGTACACGGCAGGGCCGTCAGGCGATTTGGCGGAATTGTGCGCGTATACAGCAATCGTCTCTGTGTATCACAAGGTGTGCAAATTGATGAACACAAATGCAGACAACGCAAATGCGCCATTTAGGGCGTAATACATTAGAATACGGCAGGCGTCGGCCTCCCCTTCCCTTGCCAAGCCATCGTCGATGGCCTAAAACATCCAGGCGCAATCTCCACCGGGCCCTTTTCGAAGGGTTTGGTGATGACAGAAACAGTCCTGATTTCGGTCCGGCTTCCCGGATCGGTTGCCGAGGCGGCCAATGCCGCTGCGGCCTCGCGCAACATCTCCCGATCCAAGCTCCTGCGAATCGCCATCGAGCGTTTCCTCGATGACCTTTCCGGTTCGTCCGAACAGGATCGTCGGCGGCAGTTCTCGGCAGAGTATACCTTCCTCGCGCTCGACCTCATGGTCCAGCGCGAATATCCCGAGGTGCACGATGAACTCCTGACCGAAGCCGAGCGGCGCATGGAGGTCTTCCATGGCGGGGCCTGACACCTGGTCCGACCGCGCTCGACCGGGCAAGTTGCAGCACCATTCGGCGCGCGGAACCATGCCGCGCAATGCCGGTGATTTCACCCGCGGCTCGCAGCTCATCACCCATGAATTCCTGATGTGGTTTGCCTCTGCCCGGCTACCCTTCCTGGTCTGGTTCTTCACCTTCCTGATCGTGCTCTCGGTGGTCCTCGCGCTGCGACTGCACGAACACGAAATCGAGATGATCCTGATGCGGATCTATGCCGCCGGCTGGGCCTTCATGGAGTTCTCGCCGAGCAAGGTGATCAACCTTACCGTGCCATCGGGCGAAGTGATCCCGGCACCGATTTCGATGGTGGCCTCGCACCCCGATGTGGTGATCGCCTGGAACAAGCTCATGCGCGCCATTTGGGGCTCGCTGTTCATCTCGTTGTTCGTCGCCGTCCCGCTCGCGGTCTGGTTCGTCGACTTCTCGAAGCGGCGCGGAAAGTCGATCCTCGAGGAGCGACACCAACGCGGCGCGATGCTGGTCGATGGGGCAGAGCTCGCCAGTGTCATCAATGCCCACAATCGCGCGCTGCTGGACCAGGAGATCGCCGAGAAACTGCCGGGCAAGAGCTTCGATCAGGTGATGGCAATGAGCCTCGAAGACCGCAAGGCGGCGGGAATACATCATGTCTATTCGATGGCAGGTATCCCCTTCCCCTGGCGCACCGAACAGTCACACACGATGATGATCGGCTCGACCGGTACCGGCAAGACAACGCAGATGCGCGCACTTATCGCGCAGATGCGGGTGCGGCGCGACCGGGCTGTCGTTTTCGACCTCACTGGCGCCTACGTCGAAGCCTTCTACAACCCGGAAACCGACATCATCCTCAACCCGATGGACGAGCGCTGTCCGTCGTGGTCGGTGTTCGGCGAAGCGAAAAATCATGCCGACTTCACCGGCATCGCCGCCGCGCTGCTGCCTGCCGATGGCGGCGGAGCGGAACCCTTCTGGATGCTCGCTGCGCGCACGCTGTTCGTGGAATCCTGCATCAAGCTCATCAAGGAAGGTCAGGCGACCAACCAGGCGCTCGCAAGCCGCCTGATGATGGCCGACCTCAAGGCGGTCCACAAGATGCTCGAGAACACCGTCGCCGACCCGCTGACCGCGCCCGAGGCGGCCAAGATGGCGGAATCGATCCGGGCCGTGTTCAACACCAACGCGCAGGCCCTGCGCTTCCTCCCCGAGGGCAAGGAGCCGTTTTCGATCTGCGACTGGATCCGCTCCAACGACAAGCCGTGCTCGATCCTGTTCATCACCTCCTCGCACAACGAACTCGTGCTAAACCGGGCGCTGCTGTCGCTGTGGATGAACCTTGCTGTTCATACCCTGATGCGCCTGCCGCGCACGCGGGACCTGCGCACCTGGTTCTTCTTCGACGAGGTGCATGCGCTCCACCGCCTGCCGGCCATCGAGGACGGTTTGCAGACCGCACGGGGATTCGGCGGCGCCTTCGTGCTCGGCATCCATTCGTTCGCCAAGCTTTCGGAAACCTACGGCAAGGAGGGCGCGCAGAACCTCGCCTCGCTGGCGCGCACCAAGCTCATCCTGGCCGCGGCCGACCGTGACACCGCCGAGCATTGCTCGGACTACATTGGCCACCGCGAAGTGCGAATGATGGATGAAGCCTACAGCTACGGCTATTCCAACATCCGCGACGCCGCGACAATCACTCCGCGCTCCGAAGTCCAGCCCCTGGTGCTCCCCGACGACATCATGAAGCTGCCCTCGCTGCGCGGCTTCGTGGTGTTCCCCGAAGGCTTCGACGCCGCTCGGATCAAGCTCGCCTGGAAGGACTATCCCAAGGTTGCCGATGGCTATGTCCTGCGCGAGAATGTCGAGCCGATCGAGTTCTCGAATGCCGCGGGCGGTGAGGCTGACGATGCGGAAGACAAGGGTGGCCGGGAGACCAGGGATGAGCTCCAACCTGCAAATCTGATCGAGCCCGATGAGAAACAGGCAAGGCCCGCTGCGGCGGTGCCGGGGCATGATGAGGCAGAGCCTCTACCGCCGCAGGTTGTCGCCGAGAGCGGCCCGCCAGCGGTCCGTATCGGAGTGACAATGGCGTTCCGTGCGGGCGGCGCCTCGCCTGTCGCCGACACCCATTCCCGCCATGCGCCAAGTGAGGCGAAAGCAATCACACAGTCAGCTGCCAAAGCGGCAGGACAGCGCGCGAATCAGAACGCGCGCGAGCTGGGTGAAGCCCTTGAGCCGGAGACCCGGATCGAGCGATCCGCGGGCGGGCCTAAAGGCACCGATGAACCCGAGATCGCGCCTGACGACGGCATGGAGATGTAGGCCATGCATTCCATCGCAGCGGTTCGTTCGTCCGGTGGTGCTGCCGACTATTTCGCGAACGACAACTATTACACGGCAGAAGAGAGCGCGGAAGCGGGGGTCTGGGCTGGCGAGGGTGCGCGCGCACTCGGGCTCGAGGGAACGGTCGGGCGCGATGCGTTTGAAGCCATTCTCAACGGCCATTTGCCCGACGGCGACAAGGTGGGGCAGGTCGAGGGGCGCAGGCTGGGTCTCGATCTCACCTTTTCCATGCCCAAATCCGCCTCGGTTCTGGCTCTGGTCTCAGGCGACCGGCGGATCCTGGATGCCCACATGGCGGCCGTGCGCTCGACCATGTCGCAGCTCGTCGAGAAGCAGTATGCCGAAGGCCGCAATTACGAGCGCAGTCGCAGCGGCGAGCCTGAGAAGACCGGCAACCTCGTCTATGCCCTGTTCGCCCATGACACGAGCCGCGCACTCGATCCCCAGGGGCATATTCACGCCGTCGTCGCCAATCTTACCCGCGACCTCAAGGGCAACTGGAAGGCGCTGTGGAACGGCGAGATCTGGAAGAACAACACGACAATCGGCCAGTTCTATCACGCCGCTTTCCGAGCCCAACTCCAGAATCTCGGCTATGAGACCGAGGCATCCGGCAAGCATGGCGCCTTCGAGATCAAGGGCGTGCCCACGGCTGTCATCAAGGCGTTTTCGACCCGGGCAAACGAGATTGAGGCGAAGATCGCCGAGACCGGAGCGACCCGCCTCGCCACCAAGAAGCAGATCACCCTTTACACCCGTGACCCCAAGATCGCAGTCGAGGATCGGGCGGCGCTGGTCGAAGGCTGGAAGACCAGCGCCGCCGAACTGGGCTTTGACGGCAAACCCCTTATCGCCGAGGCCGTGGCGCGGGCCGCCCATCAGGTCCGCCCTTCCTTGCGCGAAACGGCGAGCCAGGCCTTTGCTGAGGTCGCCGAACGGATCAGCGCTGCCATGCGGCCGCCAAGTGCGCTCGCAGTCAGCGGCCCGGCCGCACTTTTCCTTTCCGCCGAGACGATCAAGGCCCAGCATGCCACTGCCTCGGCCATCCGGCATCTTTCGGAACGCAAGGCAGCCTTCAGCCCGCAGGCGATCCTGAGCGCCGCGCTCGGCTTCCAGATCAAGGGTCTTGAAGGGGGCGCTGTCGCCCTGCGGATCGGCGAACTGGTCCGCGAGGGGCATCTGATCCCCGGCAAGTCCGACCGGCTCGATGGGCACTACGATCTCGTGACCACGCCCGCAGCGCTCGGGCGAGAGCAGCAGATACTGGACCGGATTGATGCCGGAACTGGCAAGGGCCGGGTGTTCATGGCGCCCGACGTGGCCATGGCACGGCTCCAGGCGGCGGCGCGCGAACTCGGGATCGAGCGCGCCGGCAGCGATGGCTGGCAGCTCAATGCCGGACAGCTTGCCGCGGGCGTGGCCGTGCTGTCGGGCAAGGACCGTTTCCTCAACATTCAGGGCGTGGCGGGCGCGGGCAAGTCGACGCTTCTGGGCGCGCTCGACAAGGTGCTGGCCGCCGAAGGGGTCAAGCTCGTTGGCCTCGCCTTCCAGAACAAGATGGTTGCTGACCTTCGCGGTGGAGGCACGGGCGCGATGACTGCCGAGCAGATGCGCGAGGCTGGGATCGAAGCCTGGACGATTGCCAGCTTCGTCAACCGCTATGCCGGGCCCGCCGCGCAAGGCCAGGGCGAACGGTTCGAGACAGCGCGCACCGCGCTCCAGAACACGGTCATCATCACCGACGAAAGTTCGATGGTCTCCTCGCGCGACATGGCGAGCCTGACGATGATCGCCGAGCGGCTAGAGCTCGCCAAGGCTCCGGTCATGGGCGACCGCCAGCAGCTCTCGGCGATCGAGCAGGGCAAGATGTTCGCGGTATCCCAGGCCGCCGGGCAGGCGACAGTCAGGATGGACGAGAACATCCGCCAGAAGGGTTCGCCGCTGCTGCTCGCGGTGGCCGGCCTGTCGAACGAAGGCCATGCCGGCCTGGCGCTCGATCTCCTGGCGGCGCACGGCCGGGTGATCGAGGACAAGGCCGACCATATTGCCGCCGCCGCCGACCTCTGGTTGTCGCTTGCCTCGGAGGAGCGCGCGCGCACAGCGATATTCACGGCGGGCCGCGACGACCGCACCCGGATCAATGGTCTCGTACAGCAGGGTCTGCTCAAGGAGGGCAGCCTCACCGGCCCCGGCGTCCCCTTCTCGACCCTGCAAAACGCCAACGCAACGCGCGAGGAGATGCGCTTTGCCTCGACCTACCGGCCCGGCCAGGTGCTCGAGGCGCGGATGGACGTGCGCGAACTGGGGCTGAGGCGCGGCGAATATGACGTGGTGGCGATCGGCCGCGATGGCAAAGTGACGCTGGAGCGCGAGGGCAAGCGCAAGGTCATCGACCCCGACAGGATCGATCCGCAGCACCGTTTCGACCGGATCGGGCTCTACGACCGAAAGGACATTACCCTCCATGGCGGCGAGACGGTGTTCTGGCGCGAAAAGGATGCCGCCCGTGACATCGCCAAGTCGACCTACGCGACGGTCGTCTCGGCAACTGGGCAAGCCGTGACACTTGAGCTTGCCGACAAGCGCCAGCTCACCCTGCCCTCGAGCGATCCCATGCTGCGGAGACTTGATCTGGGCTATGCGCTCAATGCGCACATGGCGCAGGGCATGACCCAAGCCCAGGCGATCGAGGTGATCTCTTCTAGGCAGCGCAACCTCGCCACCCAGCGTACCCAGAACGTGCTCAACACCCGCGCGACCGACGACATGCGTGTCGTGACCAACGACCTCGAGGCGCTCAAGTTCCAGCTTGACCGGACGCCGGGCAACAAGACCTCGGCGCTCGAGACGGTTGGCAGGCTCGAGGTTGACGCGCGGCCCGGGAACCCGATCGAGCCTCGCCAGCTCCCCGAACTCAGGATGAGCCCGGAACTGAAGGCGAAGCTCGATGCGGTCCTTGGCCCGGTCGCAGCGCCGGCAGTGCGCCAGCTCCCCGTCCCGGAAAAATCGCTGGGGCTGGACCTGTGAGGCCCCTGTCCTTGCTTTCGCGCGAGCGGCGCACACGCCTGTTCGATGGCTGCCAGGCGGCACTTGTCTGGCTGGGGGTGCTCGCCAGTGTCGTTGCCGATCGCGAGGTCGAGAGTCTGGCGCTTGCCGCCATGGCGGCCGTGGCGCTCGCCGCAGCCTTCGTTGCGCTTTGCCCCGCGGCCCCAGCCCCGGGCCCGCGAGATGCTTCACCCATGACCAGGGAGGACGAGACCCATGTCCTATGACCATCAGGAAATCGGCGACTTTGCCAACGAACGCGACGCTCAGGACTGGGCCGAGCGCAATGGCATCGACGTTCGCGACCTGCATCTGCGCGCGGTGCGCGGGCGCGGCGTAACCCTGAGCGTGCGCCGGTCGGCGCTCGGGGATTCTGCAACCAGCGACCTCTCCTATGGCCGCCGGACCGGCTTTTTCTAACCAATGAGGAGATCACCCATGAAGATTTACCTGTCGCTGGCGCTGCTTGCCCTTGGTGCTCAACCTGCCCTCGCTTCGTCGCAAATTGCCAGCAATGAAAAGGCCGCGATCGAGCCCGCCGGTTCGCTCGGTGATGCGCGCAGGCAAGAACTGCAGCGCGTCGCTGATGCCCTGTCGGCCGAAATGGGCACGAAGGCTGGCGCGACCACGCGCGAACCAGTGGAAGTGCTGAAGGCGCGGGTCAAGGCGATGAAGCGCCCCGCCCCGTCCGATGCGCCGCCGCCTTGCGAGGATTGCCCCGAAAAGGTCGCCGCGCCCCGCCCCAGTTCTGCCAGCCAGGAGCGCAACCACGACTGTATCGATTGCGTCGAGGAAGCGATTCTGGCCTGACCAGAAGGCGCGGTCCGGGCCGCCTCCCACCGGGCCGCGCCAATCGTTCATGCAAGCCGGCACTGGGCAATATTTGCTCGATGGGCTATCAGTGCGGGCAACGTCCGTGCTCCGGGCGGTATCCTCCAGCAAGACTGCACGCTCCAGGGCCCATGATGTCATCCCGCTCCCACGCCTCCAGGTTCCACGACGGCACTATCGAACCCGGTGCGCGCGGGCCGATCCTGCGCGACGATGACGGGATGTGCTGGCGGCTCGGATTTGTCGATGAAACCACTGCCAATGGGCTGAGCGGGCGAGTCCGCGTGCGCGGACGCATCGTCGAGGTCGACCGGATCGAGGTCGAATACGTCGAGATACAGGACGGCGCCTGAGGCACTCAGATCAGCTTTCCGTAAGTGTCCGGCTTGCCCACAGCAGAGCCTCCCAATCCTCGGGCGGGTTGCCCTTCTCGAGCATGGACTTGAACACGGCATAGGCATCGGTCTTCGCGCCATAGGTGCGCAGCGTGTCGCTGTCGTTGACCCAAGCGAAGATGATGATCTTAGCGGCTGTCGAATAGCGGAAGAACAGGCGGAAGCGGCCATTTCCGAACTTTGCCCGAAACCAGTGCTTGCGCGCCGGACCCAGCGTCCCGCCCTGGCGGAACTCTGGGCGAGCGGGATCGATGGGGATCACCTCGAACATCAGTTTGCGGAGCGCTGCCAGAAGTTTGGCATTGGCAGTCGACGCGTATCCACCCGAATCCTTCTCGCGGGCGCGTTCAACCGCGAGCGTCAACTTCTCAAGCTGTTCGAGAAAAAGCGGATGAGCGTAAAGCGTCCATCCGTTGACCGTCAGGCCTTCAGGAATGGGCTTCTTCTTCAAAGGGCGACGTCGCCATCGATCGCGTCATCGAGATCGACCGGAACATCGGCCGTGAGCGCCGTGATGCGCGCTGCCAATTCGGGGCCAAGCGCCTTCACGGCCTCGGGATGACGCTTCAGATCGGCCGCCAGAAAGTTCAGGAAGCTGTCGATTGCCGGATCTTCGTTGTCGTCGGCCCGGCAGACGGTAACCCCCCCATCGCTCACGCGAAAGGCAATGCGGCCGCCATAGTCGACGCCAAGCGCCTGACGCACAGCCTTGGGGATCGTCGTTTGACCCTTGGCGGTGATGGTGCTGATTTCTTCGAGTGAGATCGCCATGATGCTCTCCATACCGGGGGTTGAGGTAAGGAATAATTCTTACATTGTCAAGGCTCCCACCTTGGTTCGACCGGACTCTCTGCATTTTATTCGCCGCACATCATGCGGAGAATGGCAGCTCTAATGTCCGCATTCCCGCCGATGGGGGGTGAGGCGATCAGCGCTTCGCGCCGGGGAGTGCGGAGGTTCGACATGGGTGCGGGGGGCTTTCCCTTTTCCTGGCAGATCATTGAAAATCCGGCGAGAACCGGATATGATCCTGCCAGCGCAAGGAGCCCCGCCATGGACCACAATCGTTACGGACTGGATGGCTTGCCGATCAATGTGAAAGGCATCGATTGCGACCCAGTGACTGGTGAGCGCTTGTCGGCTTCTGACACCTCCCCAGCCCACGGAGAATTTGCTCTCGAGCCATATTCGATTGCGTTCGTCATCTTGGCGATCGCCTTCTTGGCGTTCTTTGTGATTGAAGGAAAACTGCTGGGGTAGTCAGCTAACTCTTCCGCCTCGCCACATGTAAATGGTCTTTGGCTGGCGCATCCGGGAACCTTTCAAAATCGACGGCATAATTCGGACCCAAGCGCTCGCGCACGCGCTCCGCCCACTGTTCTCCCTGTTGGTCTGAGATGTTGTTTCCGCGGAAGTCGAGCGCTCGGTTGTCGTAGTGCGCCGAGCCGGAAGCATGCTGGGTGCTGTCATTCCCCGAGGTTACCACCGGGCGCGGCAGCCCGAGCGCCCTTGCTTCGTCCGCTACCACTCCCATGGCAGGAACGAGGTCGCCGTCCATCCGGCCGAGCCGCGCGCCGGCCTTGACGCCCATGCCGAGCTCCCTGGCCAGCCTGGCGCCGTCGACGGGGCCATCGGGGGCGGCAAGCAGCGTTCCTCCTTCGAGGGACGAGGCCACAAGGGGCGGCATGCCGAGATCTGCATGGCTGCCGAGCTTGCCCTGCCCGGCGATCGCCGCGACGTCGCCCAGCTCGTCGATCCGACGGTTCCTGAGGTCGCTCAGCAGGTCGTCCATGATGTAGCTGATCGCCTGATCGCGCCGTGCCATGTCGCGGTAATCGAGCCGCGGGTTTGCAATGTCTGGCAGGTGCCACTCGGGGTGCTCGCGTTGCAGCGCCTCGTAACGATCCTGGATCAGATTCGACATGTCGCTCGAGACCTGGAACCCGTGGCTTTGGGCATAACTCGCTTCGCTCATCATCCGGCTGCCGATCTCGCGGTAGCGCGCGGCGGCGGCGCGGCGCTCCTCTGCTTCGGAGACCCGCCAGTCGGTGCCTTCGCTGCTGGTCCGGCTCTGGCTGGTATCGGTGTAGTCGGAGCTCTGATTGAACGGGCCCGAAGACTGGACATCCCCGCTGTTGCCACTGACCACGACCCGGCTGCTGACGTCCTCGGAATTGTCGGTGCCGCGAGTAGTCTGGTTCGTTGCCGAGCGTTCGCTGCTAACTCGCGAATCTTCGCCCCATTCCTTTCTTCCGTATCCATTGATGCCGAGCGAGCCAGAGAGGCCCGCGCCTTTGGAACGAGAGGCGCCTTCCCCTTTCCCACTTGCGTTAGGCGTGGTCTCATCGCCCCCGCCTGCTTCCGGAGAGGAGGCGCCCAAGCGCGCACCAAGGCCAAGAGAGTAACCAAAAGTACGGTTTTCAAAGTCCGAATAAGAACGGCTATTGCCCTGCCGGAGGATCAGATCGTCGTTGGTTACCTCCCGCGTCGACTTGCCGGCCGAGCCTTCGACCATGACATTGCCGCCGACATTGTGGGTGTCGGACGCGCGCGATCCGCGTTCGCTGCGGTTTCCGGTCACCTGGCTGCTGGCGCTGACCGCGCTGCCGAAGGTCCCGCGCGTACTGCTCCAGCTCGCCGAGGTGCCGTTCTCGATCCGGTCGGCCTCATTGAGATACCACTGGCCCTGATTGCGCAAGTCGCTGGCATAGCCGCGCGTCATCGAAGCCTTGAACGGCAACTGCGAGATTGCCCCGCTGGTGTCGATCACACGCGCGCCGCTGCCATAGGCATGGGTCATGGCGCCATCGTCGCTTCTGAGGCCCATGTGGCTTGCACCCAAGGCTAGATTGGGGGCCTGGTTCCACTGCGCCATCTGGCGGTTGTTGGCGTTGAAGTTACCATGGCTGACATCGCCGAATGTGTAGTTGCCGGTGGTCCGCTCGAGCGCGGCAGCATCGGCTGCCCCTTGCGGCGCGCTGAGCATCGAGCCCATGTTCGAGGCGACCGACATGGTGCCGCGCATGACCATGAGCGCGAGCACGGGCACCGACATCATCAGGAACCCGGCCATCGTCGCGACGTCCTGATTGACCGCGTCGATCCCCGCCCAGTTGGCGAGCGCAATCCCGCCCGCCGCCGCCGCATTGGTCTGTGCGGTCAGCCGGTCCATGATGAACATGTGAATGAGGACGTAGATAGGTCCCCAGGCGGCGAGATAGAAGAACCCGGCGAAGTAGCCCTTGAGCGTCGCGATGCCGCTTTTCGGGAACAGCAGCAGTGGGAAGATGATCGGGAAGAGCGCGTAGAACACGACCGTCAGCACGACGTTCAGCACCGGAATCCAGATCAGCCCCTGCTCGGCCGTGGTGGTCATGGCGTTGCGGGTCTGGGCATCGGCGCGCTGGAGCGCGAAGGAATCGCTGTCGGCATTGCCGAAGTCGAGCTGGGCGGCCTCGAAGGCATCGACCACGCTCTTCTGCTTGAGGAACTGGTTCCGGCCCATGGCGGTGCCGGTGAGGAGCTGCGAAATCACCGGCACGTCGGCGGCAAGCTTGGCCCCGGCGGCGGCCTGGCTGAGCTTGGGATACATGGTATGGGCAAAGGGTAGCGCATAGGCATTGGTCTCGGCTTCCCACTGTCCGTCGATCAGCGCCCAGGCCTCGGCACAGGTCTTGCCCTCGATATCGACCGAGCCGGCACCGGTATCGGTCAGGTACTTCATGCCGCGGTTGGTCGCGGCACCCGCCCCCAGGTCGGCCCAGAGGTCGGTGGATTCGCTGAGCAGCTTCAGACTCTTGGTGCCGAGCAGAATGTCGTAATAGGCGCACTGCTTGAGATAGCCGTCGAGGTTGGCCTTGAACACCGGATCGCGGATCTCGAAGCCGCGCACCTTGTCCCACATCCGCGCGCCGTAGACAAAGCCGCCGTTCGAGTAGTTGAGCGCGGCGGGCATGACGAAGACCGTCTCGGCGGTTCGGGTGAAATAGTCACTCACCTGGCTGGTGAACGAGGCCATGACCCCGAGCCCGATCGGCACGTTGGCCACTGTGCCGGGGGCAAGCCCGGGATTGAGGCGGTCGGTGACCTTGACGGTGACCGTCGGCACCATGAGCACGAGGTAGATCAGCGTCGACTGGATGAACCAGCGCAGCCACGCGCGCCAGTCGAGGTCCATCGCGGTGACGAGGAGCGCGTAGATCAGCCCCATCACCATCACGACGCGGATCAGCGACTTGAACCCGCCCGAACCGGTCCAGGCGGCGATGGCGTTGAAGGTCTGGACGAGGTACTCGCCGCCGCCGACCGTGAAGACCTCGAGCATCGTGCGGTTCCCGCCCCTACTGGACCTGTTGATTGAGCGTGCGCGAGAACCGCAGCGCCGCCGACATCTGCGGGGAAAGCTGGGTGCGCAGCGTCTTCTCGAGCATCTGCGTGCGCTGGATCAGCGCGAAGGTCTGGTCGAAGCGTGCCGAGGTGCGCGCCGCGAGCCCCAGGAAGTTTCTCCGGGTCTCGTAAAGTCCCTCGCGCCATTCGCGTAAGGAATCCGCGTCCGCCCCGTTGAAGTCCGAGCGCGCGTTCACTGCCATGTCGATGAAGCGCATGGTCATGGTGGTGACGAGGTCGACCGCGACGATTTCGGACAGGTCGTTGATTTCCTGGGCGGAGATGCCGAACTCGGCCGCCGCACTTACCGTGATGATCTTGTAGACGGGAACGCTCGCCATGCCGAGCAGCTGGACTTCGGCCGGGGTGAGCGAAGCGCCGGGATCGCGGACCTTGAGGGCCATGCTCTCGATCAGCGCGCGGACCTTGGCCTTCAAAGCCACATTGGGTCCGATCACCAGCGAGGTTTCGACTGGCGCCATGCACTTGGCCGTGTCGCCGCCGCACGACCAGACCTTGTGCGGCGCGGCCGAAGTCCCGTCGAGCATGGCGCTGATCAGCGCCGAGTCCGCCGGGCCGATGAACTGGACGCGCGGTTTGCCGCCGCTGCCATTGGGATCGTAGATCACGGTCCCGACCAGCGTCATCAGGAACTCGCGGAACTGGGTGTCGAAACCGCCGTACTTCTTGCCGAGCGCTTCCCAGGTGTAGTTGTTGGGCATCCCGGCCTGTTCCTTCATGTCGGGATCGGAATTCGCGCCCTTCAGGGCCTCGCGCTGCCCCCCATTGTTGCACTGCTGGCGCGCCCGCGCCCAGTCGGCGACCGCACCCTGGCTGTTGGCGATCGCCTCGCAGATGACCGACGATGCCGTGTCCGAGGTCGGCCAGAGCCCGCCGACCAGTGCCTGGGCTGTCTCGCAGGACGAGATGTTCATCTGATTCATCTGCTGCACCTTCTGGGCAAGCTCATCCATGACCTTGCCGATTTCGGGCGAGATCGTGTCGATCGCGAGCTTGAAGGCGAAGCCGAGCGCATTGTTCGCCGTGGCTTTGAGCATGGCCACCAGCTCGGCGGTGTTGATGAACGAGAACGAGCCGGCGAAGAGATCGATGCCGCCGCAGCCGGCGCGGGCATGCGGCAGCTGGATATTGAAGGGCTGGATGTTCTTTTGCGGAAAGCGCGACCACATGGCGCCGCCTGAGTAGTAGCCCGCCGACTGGCCCTGATAGGCTGAAGGCCCGGTGACATTGGCCTGCGCCCCCATGTCGGTCATGAAGTTCTGCATCTCGCCTTCGACGCCCGCGAGCGCAGGGCTCGGCGTGGCAAGGACGACCGAGGCGGAGAGCACGGCGGTCAAGGCCTTGCGCGAAGCGCTGGCGAGGCGAAGGGTGAGCACGCTGCGCATCAGAAGTCGCTCCCGGGCTGAACCTGGGTCAGCTGGAACACGCGGTCCATGATCTCGTCCTGGCTGAGGATGCCGTAACCGATCGGCATCGGTTGCTTGGTGACAGAGTCGAACAGGACCAGCGCGGGCACCTGGCGATCGGTGCCGAGCCCGAGCCGTTCGTATTGCCCGGCATCGACGACATAGTTCGGGAAAGTGGCGGTCGGGCCGCCGTCCATCGACACCGCGAGGACGGCGAGCCCGTACCTGTCGCTGACGGCTTTGAGGATCGGGGCGAAGATATCGCAGGCGCCGCAGCTCGAAGCGTAGAAGTAGAACACCCCGTAGCGCTCGGAGAGCTTGGCGAGGGCAAGGTCGCGGTCGGTCTTGCGCTGGTCGATCCAGGCGCGTTTCCCCAGCGTCGAGACCGGGCGCTGCAATGTGTAGTCGAGCCCCGGATCCTGCCACAGCGCGCGCTGCCAGACATCGGCGAACAGCGAGGAGCGATCGAGCTGCTCGCGCTGGAAGCGGACATAGGCGGTGACGTTCTCGGCGCTCGGATCTATGATGGCGCGCGCCTTCAGCTCCTCGAGATTGGCCGAGATCGCCGCGAGCTGGCTGCGCGCCGAGGCCGCAGGGCCTGCCGCCGCGCGCGGCGCTTCTTTGGGCCGCTCACAGTAGAACCAGGACCCGAGCCTGCGCTCCTTGCAGTAGAGCACGTCTTCCTGCTGCTCGACCTCAACGCCGTCGCCGTGCGGGTCAGCCGCAAGCGCCAAAGTGCTGGGTGCTGCCAGAAGTGCGGCCAGCGCCGTGAGCGAAGTTCGGGGACGCAGGATCATGATCAGGACCTTTCAAACTCTGCGGCGCAGCTTCGGGCAGCAGCGGCATCGAGGTGAATGACGCTGCTTCCCAACATGCGCGTGTAGGCAATGTGGCAGCTGCGTATGATCCTGGTCCCATCGCTGCTGATCGTGTAAATTCCCTCATCCAGGCGCGCCCAGCCCAGTCCGGCCACCGCGTGCAGAGCGCGGTCGAGGCCATCGGGCGGCAGCGGCGTGTCGAGCCAGGTCGATGCCTCGCGCGCGACCTCAGAAGAGGTCGAAGGGCCGCGGCGGCAAAGAGCCATGACGGCGAAGAACTCGGCCAGGCTCATGTGTGTCCAGAGCCGGTGGCAGCCGACCTCAAACTGCAGCACCTCGCCGGGAGGCTGTTTCTGAAATTTCCTGGTCATGACGAGCTCCTCATGGCCTGTGCGCCGCATAATAGTCGGCGATCTTCTGCTGGATCTGGACCAGGGCGGCGGCCTCGTCGGGGAGCTTCGCTGCTTCCATGAAGTCCGCGTAGACCTCGGAAAAATCCATCACCGACAGGTCGAGCTGCTGGAACTCGAAGATCGAAAATCCCTCGCAGGTCTCGGTCTTGGGCTTGCCCCAGGGCTTGCCGATCTGCGGGCGGCCCTGCTCCTGAAGGATGCGGCTGATCTTGGACTGGAAGCAGCAGTAGACGTCCTTCTTGGTGACACAGATGCCAAGGAAGCTCGACGAGCAGTAGGTCCCGACCTTGTGGCAGAGGCCCGCATCGTCCTTCTCGTCGAGGAGCTTCTCGGCCGAGGAGCAGAGCCAGGGGGTGAAGAGCGGCACGCCCTTGCCCGAGCAGCAGTTCGAAAGACCAAAGACCTTGTGCGAGCAGCTTTCGCGCGTCCCCCTGAACAGCGTGAGCGCGGCCTCGTCGAACTCGGCATTGGCCTGGCCGAGTGCGTTGAGGGCAACAACGGCGTCCTTGAACTCGTCGGAGGCTTCGCGCTCCACCGCCTCGCAGTCGCCGTTCACGCAGTAGACGTCGCCGCCGCAGATGTACTGCGCGGGCTCGTCACTGGTGCCCGGGATCGGGCAGGCATAGACCCGCTCGCTGACCGCGCAGGAGCCATCGCCGGCCGGGGGATCGTCGAGGCAGACCTCGCGCGCAAGCGAGCAGCCCGCCTGGGTCTCGAGCGCGCCGCAGTCGTTGCCGCCGCCGACCACGCTTTGGCACAGGTACGTCCGCGTGCGTTCCCAGCACGGGCGGGTGACCGCCACGCCGCCGATGACCCTGGTTTCGTTGGGCGCGGTGCAGGTCTGGGAGGACAGCGTGCAACTGGCCGGATCGATGCTGCAGGCGCTGTCGGTCCACGCTTGCGTGAACCATTTCGCAACCGCGCTCTCTGCGGTCATTCCGGCGACATTCGACGAGCAGAGATAGACTTCCTCGGGCGCGGCGGGCTCGATGCAGGTCAGGTATCCGCCGCCGCCGAAGGGATCGCCGATGAAATCCCAGGTCTTGCACAGGACGCGCTCCGCAAGCCCGGCCGCCGCCGCGCTCGTGCGCGTGCAGGTGGGGTCTGCGGCAATCGATCCGCATTGCTGAAGCCCCGTCACGTATTGCAGCGGCATGCCGGTAACGGCATCGAAGGTCAGGGCATCGCTGATGCCTTGGGCATTGCAGCGATAGGCGCTGTTCACGACCGCGAAGGCATCGGCGGGCGGCGGCTTGGGCAGCGCGGCGATCAGATAGGCGTTGGGATCGCTGACGGCGGTATCGCAGTCGTAATAGTCGACCGTGAGGTTGTAGTCCGGCACCGGATAGGTCGCGGTCCTGCGGCACTGGCCATTCCCGGCAAGCGCGGTG
The DNA here is from genome assembly GCA_020446505.1 of Novosphingobium sp. Classification (GTDB taxonomy): domain Bacteria; phylum Pseudomonadota; class Alphaproteobacteria; order Sphingomonadales; family Sphingomonadaceae; genus Novosphingobium. The sequence continues at coordinate 23,046 of JAGREN010000052.1, forward strand.
CAGCCGTCGAACCCCGGCGCGATCACGCAGACATACTGGTAGAGCATGTCGTTCCACTCGTTGACCGACAGGCTGCTGGTGCAGGTCCGCGGCTGCTCGACAACCTGCGATCCGACATGGCAGGTCCATTCCGCAGTGTTGGCTGTGCCCGAACCGGGCGGGAGCGGCACGCAGTCGCCGGTCGAACCATCGGCGCTCATGCCTTCCAGATAGGCATCGGGATCGGCTTCGATCGCAGTGGCGCGGGCAAGGTCGCTGCGCGTTACATCGACCGTCGGCCGGGTGGTAGAGTTGGCAGTCTCGTAAGCTTCGCTGTTCCAGCCCGCCACCGCGCCGTCGGTCTGCAGCGCTTCCGGATTGGTGTAGTACTGGGTCTGTACGGGGTAGCTCTCCTGGTAGCCCGGGACCTGGCCTGCGGCGCCCGCCTCCTGGGTCAGCCCCTGGTAGGCTCCCCGCAGCGCGGCGCCGGTGCTCCTTGCCTCGCCCTTTGCCTCTTCCGCTGTCATGGTGCTTGGCGCGGAAGGTGGCGGGGGTGCGGGTGCTGGCAGGACGGGATCGACGTCGGGCGGCAGGACCGGCAGCTCTTCGACCAGATCATCGGGCGGCGGGATATAGACCTGCGCCTGGGCCGGGTGCGAGGCGAGCGCGAGAAGCAAGCAGGGGAGAGCAAGGCGCGCGAACCGGCCCGCCCTGCCCCTTGCCATCCGTGATCCCGCTCCCGTCATGTCAGCTGCCCTTGCGCAGCTCGTCGAGCGCCACCCGGGCGACGCCCGCACCGGGTCCGCGGCTTGTCGCGAAGTGCTCGAGCGCATATTCGACCGTGACATTGCCGGTCATGCGGTCGTGGTCGGGAACCATGCTGGTGCAATCGAACCCGTCGCAGAGCTCATAGGCGCGCCCCGTCACCACGAAGGTCGGCGCGGCGGTGACGGCAAAGGCGCGAAACAGCCGCGGGTCGATCGCGATATGGGCTTCCTGGCGCTCGTCGGTGACGACGCGCTTGAGCCCTTCGGCGAAGGCCTTCGTGCTGTTTCGCGGGAAGCCGCGGAAGACGACCACGCCCCCGGCCTGGGTGGTGTCGCGGATCAGGCGGGAGAGCGAAGCCTGCGGCATCGAGAGGCTGGCGAACACCGTGAACAGCGGCCCCTCGCCCATCGGCGCCTGACTGTTGGCGGCCGCGCCAGCGAGGATCTCGTCGAAGTCGACCGGGCCTTCGGGGCCCTGCTGCAGGTTCGCGGGATCGAACGAGGCCGCCGCCGCGAGCCCGGCATCGCGCAGGTCTTCGGCCTCGGCCTGGTGCGCCTCGCCGCGATGGGCCACGGCGTCGACCAGGGCCTGCGCTTCCCTCACCTGCTCGCTCCCCCGCGCCTTGATCGCGGCCAGATCGAGGTCCTCGACCGACTGCGCGGCGGTCTGGGCGAGCGCGGCCGAAACGGCTGCCAGCGCTACAAGGCCGGCGGCAGCACGCGCGCGGGCGCGGGTGAGATGGCGGCGCATGGCGGCTAACCTATTCACAGTAGAGTAAGACGTGGGCGCGATG
>JAGREN010000053.1 GCA_020446505.1 Novosphingobium sp.
CAAGCACCTCGACGAAAAGGTCGCCGCGCTTCATCTCGACAAGCTGGGCGTAAAGCTGACCAAGCTGACCGAGAGGCAGGCGAATTACATTGGCGTGCCGCAGAACGGCCCGTTCAAGCCGGAGCATTATCGCTACTGATAGGCGCTTTGCCGCTTGCCACCGCATCGTGAGTTGTAATCGGTTCGCGCCTCTCGCATAGCCGCTGGCTATGCAAATCGAACCTGCCATCCTCGTACTCGTCGCCGCGCTGCTGGCCGTGTGGACGTTCGCTGCCGGGATAGCGATTGTGGCCGCACGCCGGCGGCAGAGGCGCGCCGAAGCGATCCAGCGCAATGCCCGCAGGCTGGCGCGGATGATCGACGAATCGCCGGCATTGCCGCTGCTCGTCCGCGCGGATGGTCGGATCGAGGCATCGCAGAGGCTGGCGCACTGGCTTGGGCTGGAGACTGTGCCCGGCTACCTCAGCGAGCTGGATGCAGGCGACAAGGGCCTGTCCGACGATACTCTGGCAGAGTTGACCGCCGCAGTCCTGCGTACCCAGATGACGGCCGCGCCATTCCGCATGGTTGCAACGCCTCGCGGGTCGTCGCGAAGCCTTGCTCTGCGCGGGCACCTTGCTGACCCCCAGGTGTCGCCGGGCGGCGCGGCGCTGGTCTGGGTGTTCGACTTCAGCGACAGCGAGAGCGAACTGGTCACGCTTCGCAGACAGGCAGACGCTGCGCGCAGGGACTTCGAATCGCTGGTTACGCTGATCGAAGCGGCCCCCATGCCGATGTGGTTCCGCGAACCGGGAGGCGATCTGAGACTCGTCAACGCCGCCTATGTAAGCGCGGTTGCCGGCGAGAACGCCGATGCCGTTGTCGCTGCCGGAACCGAACTCGTCGAGGCGGTCGATGGCCGGTCGGCACGCGACATCGCGCTGGGAGCAGCGAGCCAGGGACGCGCCGTCGAGCGAACCGCGCCCATCACCATCGACGGTCAGCGCCGGACTTTCCGGGTCAGCGATCTGCCGCTCGGCGACGAGGGCATTGCCGGATACGCCGTCGATATCGAAGACATGGAGGAACTTGGCCGCTCGTTCCGTGCTTTCCGCGATGCGCAACGCTCGATGATCGACCAGTTGTCAGCAGGCGTGGCGCAGTTCGATGCGCGTCGCATGATGACTTTCGCCAACCAGCCGTTCCAGCGCATCTTTTCGCTTCAGCTTGGCGAAATGGCCGACCAGCCGCAGTTCGAGCGTTTTCTCGATGCGGCGCACGAGGCCGCGCGCACACCGGAGATCCGCGACTTCCCGCAATGGCGACGCGAGCGGGCCGATTGGTTCGCTTCGGGCGAGAGCATCGAGGAAAACTGGTCGCTGCCCGATGGCTCGCACCTGCGCATAATAGCGCATCCTGTGCCGGATGGCGGACTTCTGCTGATCGCCGAGGATCGCACCGAACAGCTGCGCCTTTCGGCGATGCGCGATACCTTGCTGCGCACCCGGACCGCTACATTCGACAGCCTGTTCGAGTCCGTCGCCGTATTCGCGCCCGACGGGCGGCTGCAATTGTGGAACCGGCGGTTCGCAAGCGACTGGGGGCTGGAGGACGAGCAACTCGACGGGCACCCCCATGTCGAGGAACTGCTCGAAACCATCGGCCCGCAACTGGCCAATCCCGAACAGGCCAAATCGGTTGGCGATACGGTGCGAGCGGCCACGCTCGATCGCAAGCAGCGCAGTGGCAGGGTCGCTCTGGCCGATGGCCGCACGCTGGAATTTGCCGGCGTGCCGCTGCCTGACGGCAATGGTCTGCTCACCGTTCTCGACATTACCGACAGCCAGAAAGCGGCAGAGGCGCTCCGCGAACGCAACGAGGCTCTGGTCGAGGCTGACGCGGTCAAGACCCGCTTCCTCGCCAACATGAGCACCGAGCTGCGCACTCCGTTGACCTCTATCGGCGGCTTTGCGGAATTGCTCCAGTCTGGTCTCGGAGGCGACCTGAGCGAATCCGGCGGGGAATATGTCACGGCGATCCTGTCTTCGGTCGAACGGCTTACCGAGCAGATCGAGAGCCTGCTTGACCTGTCGCAAAGCGAAGCCGGGCTGTTGCCACTGGCAAGCGAGGAAATTGCGCTTGAACCATTCCTGCGCAAGCTCGCCGACGAACGAAGCGCGCGGGTCAATGAGGCTGGGTTGACGCTGGAATTTCAGCAGGACGGTGCCTCCGAAACGACTGAGGGAGACCGCAGGCGCCTTTCTCGCGCAATCGGTCATCTGCTCGACAACGCAATCGCTGCCACGCCACCGGGCGGGCGCGTGTTGCTGATGCTCTCGCGCGAAAGCCACGAGGACAACGGCTGGACCCGAATTGTCGTCTCGGACAGCGGGCGCGGGATGGATTCCGCCACTCTCGCCCGTGCGCTCGAAGGACTGGGCGAAGAAGGTCTGGCGCGCCGGCAAGGCATCGGCCTTCCTTTGGCTCGTCAGATCATCGAAGCACACGGTGGTACGCTGGAAGTCGTTTCCCAACCGGGCGAGGGCACTGCTGCCATCGTTGACCTGCCCTGAGCCCATGCCGCCCGAGCGCATACCGCTTCCCGACATGGCCGCAACAGAACGCCTTGGCCTGGCTATTGCCGACAAGGTTCGGGCCGGAGACGTGGTTGCGCTTTCAGGCGGGCTTGGTGCGGGCAAGACCGCGCTGGCCCGAGCGATAATCGCTGCCCTGGGTCACGAAGGGGAAGTGCCGTCGCCCAGCTTCGCGATCGTCGAGACCTACGATCCCCCCGATGTGCGTCTGCCCGTCGTTCATGCCGACTTCTATCGCCTTGCCGATCCAAACGAGGCTGAGGAAATCGGGCTTGATGACTATCGCGATGGCGCCGTTCTGATAGCCGAGTGGCCCGATCATGCTGGTGGCTTTGCCCACGAGCCCGGTTGTCTGTCGATCACAATGGAAATTGCGGATGAAGGCAGACAGGCCATTGTCGAGTGCGGCAAGGATTGGCATGGCCGTCAGCCATGGTGATGAAACTTCCGAGCGGCGTCGACGCGTTCCTCGAAAATGCGGGATGGGCAGGGGCCAAGCTGATGGCGCTGGACGGCGATGCGTCGTTCCGGCGCTATTTCCGGGTAAAGCGGTTTGGCTCCTCGGCCATGCTGATGGATGCACCTCCGCCACAGGAGGACGTACGCCCGTTCCTGCGCGCCGCGCGCTGGCTGGGCGACAATGGCATGCGGGCGCCGGAAATCTACGCAGACGATGAAGAGAAGGGCCTTGTCCTGCTCGAGGACTTCGGGAAATCGCGAATGCGCGACTATCTCGACCAGTGGCCTGATGACGAGGTCGAAGTCTATCGCTCGGCGGTAACCGCGCTGGCAAGGCTGCACAGGCTGCCGCCGGGGCCGTTCAACGATTACTCGCTATCCGAATATATGCGCGAAGCCATGCTGTTCGTGGATTGGTATTGTCCCGCGCGCGGGCTCGACGTGGATATCGCCGGGTTCAAGTCTGCGTGGGAGTCCGTGATCGGCGAACTGCTTCCGCGTCAGCGCCCCGGCGTGACCGTGCTGCGCGACTATCATGCGGAAAACATCATGCTGCTCGGCACCTTGCAGAAGCAGGGTCTGCTCGATTTCCAGGACGCGCTGATCGGCCATCCCGCCTACGACCTCGTTTCCCTGCTACAGGACGCAAGGCGCGACGTGTCGCAGGAACTGGAAGCGGTGATGTTCGACCATTACCGCGAAGAAGCGGGAATCGAAGGCGACGACTTCCTGGCCGACTATGCCCGGCTCGGCGCGCAGCGGAACATGAAGATCGTCGGCATCTTCGTCCGCCTCTGGAGGCGCGATGGCAAGCCGCGTTACCTGTCGCTCATTGCGCGGGTCTGGAAAGCGATGGAGCGCGATCTTTCGCACCCGGCTCTTGGCCCTGTTGCCGAGTGGTTCGAGCGCAATGTCCCGCGCAAGCTGCGGGATGCGAGCGGCGGAAACTTCACTCTATGAGCAGGCTTGCGAGTGACGCCGCGATGGTCCTTTCGGCAGGGCTGGGCAAGCGGATGCGCCCGCTAACCGCGGCGCAGCCAAAGCCACTCGTGCGCGTATCGGGCAAGGCACTCATCGACCACAGCCTCGACAAGCTGGCCGATGCGGGCGTGGCCCGTGCCGTGGTCAACGTGCACTATCTCGCCGATTCACTCGAAGGGCATCTCAAGGCGCGCAAGAACGCCCCGGCGACCGAGGTTTCCGATGAACGCGACCTGTTGCTGGAAACAGGCGGAGGCATGGTGAAGGCTGCCGACAGGTTGCCCGACCCGTTCTTCTGTCTGAACTCCGACAACATCTGGCTCGACGGACCGCGCGACGTTTTCGCAGAACTGAGCGCAGCATGGGACGCGGAGCGAATGGACGCCCTGCTCATGCTGGTGCCGCATGCGCGTGCGATGAATTACAGAGGTGAGGGCGACTTCCACCTCGATCCCATGGGCCGGGTTTCACGCCGCCGCTATGGCCGTGTCGCGCCGTTCATCTATTCGGGCATCCAGCTCGTTTCGCACCGGCTGCTGCGCGATGCGCCCGAGGGGCCTTTCTCCACCAACGTGCTGTGGCAACGGGCTATCGAGGAAGAGCGCCTGTTCGGCATCTCGCACAACGGCGTCTGGTTCGAAGTGGGCGAGCCAGCCGCGATAGCGCCGACCGAGGCCTATCTGTCGCGTGGCTGAGCGGCGCCCGCCCGCCGTCTATACCATCGCCGCGCATCGCGGTTTTGCCGACGCACTCGTAGCGGGACTTCTGCCGCGTTATCGCGACCCGCAGTTCGGACTGGCAAGACTGACCTTGCTGCTGCCAAGCCGACGCACGGTGCGCACCGTGTCCGAGGCCTTCGTGCGTCTTGCAGGTCAGGAAGAGATCGGCGGGCTTCTGCTGCCGCGCATGGTCGCCGTCGGTGATCTCGATCTCGACGAGACGCTGGGGCCACTGTTTGACGCTCTGTCTGCCGATATTCCACCGGCAGCCGATCCCATCCGTCGCTGGTTGAGGCTTGCCGCGTTCCTGCAGGAGATCGAGGGCGATGCTGCAAGGCCGGGTGCGGGAATGCTGCGCCGCGCTTTCGAGATCGGACAGTCGATGGACCGATTGCTTGTCGAAGGCATCGAGCCAAGCGATCTGATCTCGGACAGGGTGCTTGGGATCGTGCTCGAGATGCAGGGGCACTGGCAGGAATCGACCGCGACATTCCTGCGCGTGCAGGACGCGTGGCTTAAGGAACTGGCCCTTCGCGGCGAAGTCGATGGGCCGACCCGGCGCAACATGCTCTTTGCTCATGCTGCGCAGCAATGGCGCGACGAGCCGCCGCAGCATCCGATCGTTGCCGCAGGCGTGACCAGCGCATCGCCCGCCCTGGCGAAATTGCTGCGCGTGGTGAGCGAATTGCCGCAAGGCGCGGTCATTCTGCCCGACCTCGATCTCGCGCTCGACAAGGAGATCTGGGACGAGCTTGGCAATGCAGGCATCGCTCCCGAACCGGATGCTGCGCCAATCGGCAAGAACGATGCAGTGACCCATCCGCAGTACCATCTGAAGGTTCTGCTCAACCGGATGGGCATTGCGCGCATCGAAGTGCAGCATTGGCACCGCTCCGGCATGGCAGCCTCTCCGCCTGAGCGCAGCAAGGCGATCTCGAACCTGTTCCTGCCGCCTGCCGGGTCGGCGCAATGGGTCGACCTGCCGGCAAGGGCAAGGCGGCTTTCGGACGTGCGGATCATGGAAACCCCGAACCCCGGCGCCGAGGCCCAAGCGATCAGCGTCCTCATTCGCGAGGTGCTGGAAGTGCCGGGCAAACGCGTTGCCCTGGTAACGCCCGACCGGGGGCTGGCATCCCGCGTTTCGGCCTTGCTGAGACGATGGGACATCGAGGCGGACGACACCGCGGGCGTACCTCTTTCGCAGACCGTGGCTGGCCGGTTGCTGCTCCTGCTTGCCGAACTGGTGGCAGAACAGTTTGCACCTGTGCCCCTGATCGCGGCGCTTTCGCACCCGCTGGTGCGAAGGGGCGAAGACCGCGCAGCATGGCTCGATCGTTTGCGGGCGCTCGATCTTGCCCTGCGCGGTCCGCGACCCGATTCCGGTCTTGCTGCGCTGCGGACGGTCGCGGGCAAGGCCCGGCAATCGGACTGGTGGCAGGGTGCGGAGTCCATTCTCGCTCCCCTCTCGATCGAGGCGGAATCCTTGCCGTTGTCCGAACTTCTCGACCGGCTCGCGAGCACTGCCGAGGCGTTTTGCGGCGAGGACTTGTGGGCGAATGCCGATGGCCGTGCTCTCGCGGCATTTGTCGACGAACTGCGTGAGGCCGGCCGGGATGCCGACTGCGCTCTCGATCCGCGCGAGATTCATGCCGTCTTGCGCGATGCGATGGATCGAGTGGCTGTCCGTCCGCCTTGGGGCGGGCACCCGCGCGTCAGTATTTACGGACTGCTCGAAGCGCGCATGAGCCGGGCGGATCTCGTCATCTGTGGCGGGCTGGTGGAGGGTGTCTGGCCCGGAAGTGCCGCGCCGGACCCTTTGCTTCCGCCAGCCGTGATGCGCGCGCTCGGCGTTCCCGGCGCTGATTTCCGCATCGGTCTGGCAGCGCACGATCTTGCCGGGGCGCTCGGCGCGCCTGAGGTGGTCTTGAGCCATGCCCTGCGCGACGATGGCGCTCCCGTCGTGCCATCGCGCTTCGTGCTGCGCGTCAAGGCGCTGCTCGGAGAACTGGCCGAGCGTCACGAGGAAAAGGAAGCAGTGCGCCTTGGCAGGCTGCTGGACGATGCCCCGCCGGTGCAGGAGCCTTACCCGCGACCCAAACCCGATCCTTCGCCGGAACAGCGCAAGGTCGGCATTTCGGTGACCGGGCTCGATCGCCTGCGCAGCGATCCCTATCAGTTCTATGCCTCGTCAATCCTGCGGCTGCGGCGGATCGACGCGCTCGACGCCGAGCCGTCCGCAGCATGGAAGGGCACGGCGGTCCACGAAATCCTCGACAGGTGGCACAAGGCTGGCGAGACGGTTTCCGGCCTGCACCCAATTGCCGACGAGGTGCTCGACACGATGAGCGCCCACCCGCTGATGCGCAGCCTGTGGCGGCCAAGGCTCATGGCGGGGCTGGAATGGATCGCGGATGAAGTCTCGCGCCTGCGGAGCGACGAGGGGCGTCTCGTTCTTGGCACGGAGATCAACGGCGAGATGATCGTGCGCGGCGTGAGAGTGCATGGCCGCGCCGACCGTATCGACCGCCTGACAGACGGAACGCTGGCGATCGTCGACTACAAGACCGGCCAACCACCCAAGGCAAGACAGGTTGCGGAAGGTTTTGCGCTGCCACTGGGGCTGGTCGCGCTCATCGCACAAAGCGGCGGATTTTCCGGAATTTCCGGCGATCCGGCGCGTTTCGAATACTGGTCGCTGGCAAAGAGCGCAAAGCGCAAGGACGAGATTGCGGCGTTCGGCTATGTCGATACACCGATCCTCGAAGGCAGGAAGAAGAGCGGAGTCGAAGCCGACCAATTCCTGCTCATGACGCAGGGCTATCTCGACGACGCGCTGGACCGCTGGATACTCGGCAGTGACCCGTTCACCGCGCGGCTCAATCCCGACCTTGCGGTCTATACCGATTATGACCAGCTCATGCGTCTCGACGAATGGTTGCCGGGCCTGACCGACGAAGAACGGAACGAGGCATGAGCGGCGGGGCGCAAAGGCTTGACGGCAACCAGATGCTTGCCGTGGCTCCGGAAGAGACGGTCTGGCTGTCGGCTTCGGCCGGAACGGGAAAGACCCATGTCCTGACCTCGCGCGTGTTGCGGCTCTTGCTGCAGCCGGGTGTCGATCCGTCGTCGGTGCTGTGCCTTACCTTCACCAAGGCCGGGGCGACCGAGATGGCCTCCCGGATCAAGTCGGTGCTGGCCGAGTGGGTGCGCCTGCCGGATGTCCAGCTATTTGCCCGGCTCGATGCCATCGGCGCTCCCGGCGACGACAAGACCAAAGAGCGGGCGAGGGCCTTGTTCACAAGAGTGCTCGATTGCCCTGGTGGTGGACTCAGGATCGATACGATCCACGCCTTTTCGCAGTGGCTGCTCGCGGCATTCCCGTATGAGGCAGGGCTCACGCCCGGCACTCGCCCCATGGAGGATCGCGAGCGTGCCGTGCTGGCCCGTCAGGTTCTGGCTGACCTGCTGGTTCATGCGGAAAAGGATCCGCTCGGCGACCCGCAATTGCTTGATGCTGCGGCAGACCTGTCGCTGCGCATGGGGCCGGAGGAGGTCGAGGCGTTTCTGCTGAAATGCGCCGAAGCGCGCGATGTCTGGCTTGGGCCGGGAAGTTGGCAGGAGCCGATGCGGCCAAACGTGCTGCGCTTGCTCGGCCTGCCATCGGATGCGGACCTGTCCGCTCTGGCTGAAATGTGCAGCGATGACCTTTTCGATGTTTCGAGCTTGCGGCGCTGCATGGAGATCAACGCCGCATGGAGCGCCAAGACGGGCCAGCAAGCGGCCGAGGCAATCGCTGCATGGCTGACGAGCGATAATTCGGCGCGACTTGAGACCATCGATGCTTTGGCCGCCATATTCCTCACGCAAAAGGGCGAGCCGCGAGCCAGCACATCGCAGGAAAAGATCGATCCGACCTATCCCGACTATCGCGACCGGGTCGTTGCCCGGATCACTGCCATTCGCGAGCGCAAGACGATGCTGGCTCTCGCCGACCGGCTCGTTCCGGCGCTACGGCTTGGTCGCGCTTTCGCCCTGGCGTGGGACGAGGCGAAACAGCGCGAGGGCCTGATCGATTTCGACGACCAGATTCGCGAGGCCGCGCGCCTGCTCAGCCGCAGCGAACTGGCCGACTGGATCCGGTACAAGCTGGATCGCCGGTTCGACCACATCCTCGTCGACGAGGCGCAGGATACCAATCGGGCGCAGTGGGACATCATCTTCGCGCTGACCGGCGAGTTCTTTGCAGGGCTGGGGCAACATGGCGATGCGCTGCGCACGCTCTTTGTCGTCGGTGACTACAAGCAGGCCATTTTCCGCTTTCAGGGAACCAGTCCCGAAAACTTCGCCAGGGCACGAGACAGAGTACGCGACGAACTGGCCGGGGCAGCAGCCAATGCAGGAGCGCAGCGCAGCAATCGCCGTGCGCGCGTATTGCAGGACTATGGTCTCGGGCGCAGCTTCCGCACGTCACAGCCTGTGCTCGATTTCGTGGACAAGGCGATTCAGGAAATCGGCCACGAATCGTTCGGACTCGACCGTCCTGCCGAAGCGCACCAGGGCTGGAAGGACCGTCGCGGCTACGTTGCGCTCTGGCGTCCGGTCGGCGCTGCGGCGAGCGAAGACGACGACGATATCGATGCGGAGGAAGCAGGCGGCTCATGGCTCTCGCGACCCGATCGCCTGATGGCCGAGCGGATTGCCGGACAGGTTGCCGAATGGCTCGATCCGAAAGGCGGCGGTTTCCTTCTTGCCAAGGATCAGCGTCGCGCCGGTGCGGGCGACATCATGGTTCTGGTGCGCAAGCGGCGCGAACTGGCAGCCCTGATCGTGGCGCGATTGCAGGCGCATGGCGTTCCGGTCGCAGGCGTGGATCGCCTGCGTATCGGCGAACCGCTGGTGGTGCGCGATCTGCTTGCAGCATTGCGGTTCGCGGCACAGCCGCTCGACGACCTCAATCTCGCCGCGCTGCTCGTGTCCCCGTTGATCGGGTGGAGCCAGGAAGACCTGCTGCGCTTCGCCTATCGTGAACCTCATGTTCACCTGTGGGACCATCTGCGCGCTGCTGCCGATCCCGATGCGCTTCCTGCAATGGAGATGTTGTTCGATCTGCTGCGCCGTGCCGATTTCGGTCCGCCGCAGGAATTGCTGGCGTGGATTTTGACTGGGCCTTGGGAGGGCAGGCGCAAGCTGGTGGCCCGGTTGGGCCACGAGGCGAACGATCCGATCGAGGAACTGATCAACGCAGCCCATGCCTATTGCGTCACGGCGACCCCCAGCCTCGTCGGCTTCCTCAACTGGTTCGAAGCGGGGGACGGCGAACTCAAGCGCGAGGCGGACAATGCCGATGGTCTGGTGCGGGTGATGACCGTGCATGGCTCCAAGGGACTGCAGGCACCCATCGTCATCCTTGCCGACGCGACCGGCGATCCTTCGGCTTCGCGGCCTCGGGGCCTTGCCCTGGCCGATCCGCACAGCGAGAATCGCGTGGTTCCTCTGCCCTCGCTGCGCAGCGAGGAGCGTGTCGGCGCGATTGCCGATCACTTCGACAGGGAGCGGGCCGCAGATCTGGAGGAGCACTGGCGCCTCCTCTATGTCGCCATGACCCGCGCCGAAGAGGCTCTGTTCATAGGCGGGGCGCTGGGATCGCGAGACCGGGGTGAGCCGCATGCCGACAGTTGGTATGCAAGGCTGCGCGGAATGTTCGCCGCTGGGAGCGAAGTCGAAGATCCGATCTGGGGCGGCAGGATCGACTGGGGCGACGCGCCCGAACCGGCCGGACCCGAAGTGGCGGCGCCAGAACTGCCGTTGCGCGACGTCCTGCCGCCGTGGCTGCTGCGCGCACCGGTTGCCGATCCGCGTCCGCCAAAGCCTCTCGCACCTTCGGCTCAGGGCGACGAACAAGCCCCCGACCCGCCGATGATTGCTGGCTCGGGCGGCAATGCGGCCCGGCGCGGGGCGTTGATACACAAGCTTCTCGAACGGCTTCCCGACGTGCAGCCGGATAGCCGCCGGGAAACAGGGGGACGATGGCTTGCCCGCAATGCGCCGGACCTGCCGCCGGATGCGCATGCGGAGATGCTGCACAGCGCGCTGGCGGTTCTCGAAGAGCCGGGGTGGTATCATCTGTTTACGCCCGGCAGCCTCGCCGAAGTCCCGATAGCCGCGACCTTCGGCGAACGGGTGATCGTCGGCACGGTGGACCGCCTGCTTGTCGAGGAGGACCGGGTTCTGGTGGTCGACTACAAGACCGCGCGGCGCCCGCCTCAGTCGCTGGGCGAGGTTCCGCGCCCGATCCTGCGGCAGATGGCGGCCTATGCCGCTGCGCTGGAGCAGGTGTGGCCCGGCAAGCGGATCGACGTTGCCTTGCTGTACACCGCCACACCGCACCTGATCGCGGTTCCGGCCGAGGTGCTCGAAGAACACAAGCGGGGCTTGGACAAGGTAGAGTAATGGTTTGCCATGCCACCCGTTGCCTTTGCCGCCCGGCTACCTAGATTGGTCCCAACAACGACGAAGGAGTCTTTCCGCCATGCCCACCAAGGCCGTGACCGACGCGAGTTTCGAAACCGATGTCCTCAATTCCGACAAGCCGGTGCTGGTCGACTTCTGGGCGGACTGGTGTGGGCCGTGCAAGATGATCGGTCCCTCGCTTGAGGAGATCAGCGACGAGCTTGCCGATCAGGTGACGATCGCGAAGATGGACATCGTCGAGAACACGACCATTGCCGGCCAGCTTGGCGTCCAGTCGATTCCCCTGCTGGTCCTGTTCAAGGACGGCAAGCCGGTCGCCAAGAAGCTTGGCGCTGCACCCAAGAGCCAGCTCAAGAACTGGCTCGAAAGCGAGCTCTGACCCTCTCACGGCATGGCCGCCATTCGTGCGGCCAGCCCTTCCCATAGTGCTGGCGTGGCAGCGGCGATCAGGCCCTTGCGGTTCGGTTCGTCCACCCGGTAGGCGCTGCCATCGGGGCGTGCTGCCTTGCCGCCCGCTTCGTTGAGGAACAGCGCGCCAGCCGCGTGGTCCCACGCCAGTGTGCGCTCGACGATTGCAACGTCGTTCTGGCCAAGCACGAGTCGCGGATACTGCTCGGCGGCGCATCGCGGGATATCGACCAGCCTGTAATGCGGTGCGATGTGCGTCTTGAGCGCCTCGCGCTGCTGCGGATCGACGAACAGCATCGAGATCGCGGCGACTGGCGGGTCTTCGCCGCTGGCTCTGGCAGTTACCCGTTCGCCGTCGATGAAGGCGCCCTGGCCGGCCACCGCATGACAGAAGCGTCCGTTAAGACAGTCGAGGATCCAGCCGCCGACTGTCACACCGTCTTGCGCCAGAGCGATCAGGACGCCGAATGGCGGTTTGCCAGAAGCGAAGTTGTTGGTGCCGTCGAGGGGATCGACGATCCAGCGTAGCGGTCCGGCCAGCTCTCCAAGCACCGCCGGATCGGCATGAGCGGCTTCCTCGCCCACGACCTTTGCTTCGGGCAGCAAGGCCGCAAGACGTTCGGTCAGGATCGCCTCGGCATTGTGATCGGCGACAGTCACGACATCGTCTGCCGCCTTGTCGATTACCTCGTGCGCCGCAAGCGAGCGGTAGCGCGGCAGGATCGCTCGCTCGCTCGCCTCGCGCATGGCCTTTTCGACGCCCGCGGTCAGCGCCGCGCTTATCAACTGCGATAGTCCGCGTTGATCGAGATGTATCCGTGCGTCAGATCGCAGGTCCAGACTGTCGCCGCGCCTTCGCCGAGACCGATATCGACCTCCACGCCGATCTCCTTGCCTTTAAGGTGCTGGGCGACGGGTGCTTCGTCGTAGTCGGCAAGCGGCAGGCCATCGCGCGCGGCCCACACGCCGCCAAAGCCGATGGAGAGCCTGTCGCGGTCTGCCGGTTCGCCTGCCTTGCCCACGGCCATGACCACACGGCCCCAGTTGGCGTCCTCTCCGGCAATGGCAGTCTTCACCAGCGGCGAATTGGCAATGGCGAGGCCGATCCTGCGCGCGCTTTCGTCCGACACCGCGCCGCTCACCCGCACCTCGATGAACTTGCTCGCCCCTTCGCCGTCGCGAACGACCAGATGGGCGAGCTGGCGACACACGTCCGCCAGCGCAGCGGCGAATGCGTCAGCGCCGGGGCTGTCGAACGAGGCAAGCGGCGCATTGCCCGCCTTGCCGGTGGCGAAGGCCAGCACGGTGTCGCTGGTCGAGGTGTCGCTGTCGACGGTGATGCACGAGAAGGTCGCCACGTTCGCGCTGGAAAGGCATTCTTGCAGGAAGGCAGGCTCCACCGCTGCATCGGTGAACACATAACCCAGCATAGTGGCCATATCGGGCGCGATCATGCCGCTGCCCTTGATGATCCCGCACAATGTGATCGTGCTTCCGTCGACCACTGCCGTTGCCATAGCTCCCTTGGCGAAGGTGTCGGTGGTGCCGATAGTCTCGGCCGCATCCTGCCATCCGCACGGCGCGGCATCGAGAGCGGCGGCAACGCCTGCCTGCGCCTTGTCCCTGGGCAAGGGGACGCCGATCACGCCGGTGGACGAGACGAACACCTCGCTCGGTTCGCAATGCAGGTGCGAAGCCACCTGCGCCATGATCTGTTCGACGGCTTCGCGGCCACGATAGCCGGTAAAGGCGTTGGAATTGCCCGCATTGACCACGAGCGCCCGCGCCTTGCCAAGCCTTGCCTGTTCGCGGCCCAGTTCGACTTCGGACGAACAGCACACGTTTTGCGTGAAAACGCCTGCCACTGCGGTGCCTTCCGCGAGTTCGGCATAGGTGAGGTCGCAGCGGCCCCAGTCCTTATACCCGGCGCGCGCAACACGGAGCGTCACGCCGTCGATAGCTGGCATGTCGGGAAAGGGCAGGGCGAGGGGGGAAGTGTCAGTCATCATCGTTTCGTCGTGTGTAAGGCTCGTCTGGAACACATGAGACACAGTCCAGAAAGAGAATTTCCGGGCGCCGCGATCTGCATGCGCAAGCAGAGCGCAGGGGCGGTGATTACGCATGTCTGGCGGTGACAGGACATGCGTTCCCCTGCCATGCCGGAAAGGGTTAGGAAACAGGTTTCGGATCGAAGTCCGCGCCGGACCTGCCCGAAGTTCGGTTTGCTAGGCGGCGTGGACGAATTCCACGCGGATCACGGTTGGGCTGTCAAAGGCCCCGGCGAGGCGCGAGGACGAAGGGAAAGTGGGCCTTTCTCAAGGCCGAGCAACGCTGCCGGGGCCTTTGACAGCCCAACCCCTGCGGGGCTGGATCAAAAACCGCCATTTCGGCGTCGGC
>JAGREN010000003.1 GCA_020446505.1 Novosphingobium sp.
GCTTCGGGGACCATCGGCATGTAGATGACCACGCGGTCGCCGGTCTTCACGCCGGCGCCTGCCAGCATCCCGGCGGTGCGCGACACGCGCTCCAGCAGTTCGTTATAGGTGAAGGTCGCGGACGTGCCGGTGATCGGGCTTTCGTAGACCAGTGCGGCCTGCTCGCCGCGTCCTGCGGCAACGTGCCGGTCGACCGCATTGGTGCAGGTATTGATCAGGCCGTCGGGAAACCACTGGTCGGTGGCGGAATCGTGCGCCGTTTGCGGAAACCGGACCCATTCGAGGGAACGCGCGGCCTCCATCCAGAACTGTTCCGGATCGCGTTCTGCGCTGGCAAATGATTCGGCGTAACTCATCGTGATCCCTCTCCGTGGTGCCGGAACGGATGAGCCGTATTCCGTTCCGGCGCACCCGATCAGAAGCTGTATTTGGCCGAGAACTGCACCTTTTGCATGTTGCCGCTCGCCCCGGCCTCGTTTTCCCGTTCGGCATAGGAGTATTCCACGCCGAGATCGAGTTTTGGAACGGGAGAATAGATTATATTCGCAAAGGCGTTCCAGACCGTATCGGTCGGGCTGAAGCCGGTGAGTGTCGTCGGGTTGTCTGCCTTGAAATAGCTGCCCGCGAGGGTCGAGCGCAGCTTGGGGCTCCAGACATGCCGGAACGCGCCGAAGCCCGAGTAGGTCCTGATCGCATCGAGCTTGCCCGTCGCGGTCACTGCTGCGTCGTTGACGATGTTTGCCCCGAGGTAGCGGCCAAGGCCCTGGCCTGCGGTCGCCATGAAGCGGAAGTCGTCCTTCTCGCCGATGGGCACCTTGCCCGAGACGCTCACGCCGTAGCCAATGGCGCTGTCCGAGCCCATGCCGAAATCGTCGTTGGTAACCTTCAATTGGCGCACGATGCCCGCGACCGAAAGTATCTTGCTGTCATAGCGCACGACGATGTCGGGCAGGGCATCGTCGCCGGGGAGCACGCGCCCGCCGGTAGCGGTCGTGACAGTCGTTTCAGGCTGCTCCAGCGCGAGCGAGAAGCCGTTGGCGAATGTCTTGCGGACCATCGGCTGGCGTACGAACACCGTGCCCGGCATGGTGCCGACGAAATCGAGCGAATCCGGCAGCGCGCCGACATTCTGGAATGTCGTCCACGCCTGGCCGAAGGTCCAGCCGTCATAGGTGATGAAGGCCTGGCGCATGCGCGGCGAATAGGAGTTCGAGACGCGCTCGTCGCCGCCATCGGTGACCATGAAATCGAGTTCGAGATGGCCGCCCAGCGTCTTGTCGCCGAGCGGGGTTTCGGTCTTGACGATGACGCGGGTCTGGCGGGCGTTGTAGTCGGTATCCCAGCCCGATGCCGTTCCTCCGATCGGGATGGTCGAAGGGATCAGGAAGTCGCGGGTGATCGCATTGCTGCCAAGCTGCCCGCCGCTCGTGCGCATGGTGCTGGCATCGAGCTTGACGTAGCCGCCGAGCGTGACCTGGGTGCCGCCTACGCGGAAACCCTTGGTGTCATTGGCTTCCATCTTGGCGACACGCTGCTCGATCGCGCCCTGTTGTTGCGCCACGGCGCGGGTTTCGGCAACGGCGGCGCGCATTTCCTGCGCGATCTGCGCATCGGCCGGAGTCGGCTGCGCGGCGTCCATGCGCTGCTGCATGGCGACGATCATCGCTTCGAGCCGGTCCAGCCGGTCCTCGACGCTTTCCCTGGCCATCGCCGTTGCGGGCACGAGTGCGGAGGCACCGAGAAGGCTGGCTGCAAAGGCGGCGCGCCACATGGTCCTTTTCGCGATGTTCGACATTGAATTGCCTCCCCCCATCTTGCGTGGTTGATGAGGGCTGTTTCGCAAGGCGGGCCGGAGGTCTCCAGTTGGCAAATGGTCTATAAGACCAAGGTCTGTCAGACTTTGGTCGAAGTGACCTTGCGCACCATGGCGCGCAGTGACTACGGTTCGCACTGCAAGGCCGGCAAGAGCCGGATCGTGGGCGAGGAAGCGACAGCAAGGGAGGCGGTCCGATGGCAAGACGTATCGTGATCGCGGACGATCATCCGCTGATGCGCGCCGCTCTTCGCGCCACGATTGAGAAGGTCTGGCCCGGACTTCCTGTTGCCGAGGTTGCCGATGCCGCCAGCGCGAGGCGTGAAGCGGAGGTGGGCGATATCGATCTGCTGACGCTGGACCTGCACATGGCGGACTCTGCGGGCCTGCAAACGCTCATGGCGTTCCGTCAGGATTTTCCCTCGATGCCTGTCGTCGTGGTATCGGCCAGCGAGGATGCGAAGATCCGGCGAGGGGCGCGTGAACTGGGTGCCAGCGCGTTCATTCCGAAGAGCGCGCCGCTCGAACTCATGCGCGAGGCTTTCGCTGCCGTTGCCGAGGGCGACCTGTGGTTTCCCGACGAAGAGGACAATTCCGGCGATCCGCAAGCCGACGACGCCATTGCCCGGCTGGCGAGGCTCACTCCGGCCCAGCGGCGGATTCTCGCCCTTGTTGCGCAGGGCATGCTCAACAAGCAGATCGCGCACGAAATGGTCATTTCCGAAGCGACGGTGAAAGCGCACATGACGGCGATCTTTCGCCGCCTCAATGTCATCAACCGGACGCAGGCCGTGCTGATCGCGAAGCAGCTGGACGATGCAGGTCAGGCATCGGGAGCCTGATCGGGGCGCTCAGGAGAGCAGCGAATTTATCAGCGCCCGCAGAGCAGGCGGGGAAACCGGCTTGATAAGCCGGCTCGCGCCCATTCGGGCAGCGGCGGCCTTCGTTTCCTCGGTGTCCTCGGCAGTCAGCAGGATCGCAGGAACCGGTCGTGGCCATTGCCCGTTGAGCCTTTCCATGGCGCGGTCGCCAGTCAGTCCGTCGTCGAGGCGATAGTCCATCACGACCAGATCGGGCGGTTCTGTCAGCGATAGGCTGTCAGTGCTGGTCGCTGTCGTGACGCTGTAGCCCCAGCGCGCCAGCAGGCTCTCCACGGCACTGAGCGAGCCGGGATCGTTGTCGATGCAGAGGACATGCGCGGATTCGACCGTCGGTGTCGCGCGGAGTCCGCCTGCCGTTCGCACTATGGGTTCGCGCGCCGAAACCGTCGGCAGGCGGAAATGGAAGCTACTGCCCCGGCCCGGTTCGGAGACGACGCGCACTTGCGTGTCCAGCATCGCCGCGATGCGCCGCACGATGGCAAGCCCCAGCCCAAGCCCTTCGTCGTGCGTGGATCCCGGCAAGCGGGTGAATTCATCGAATATGCGCACCTGTTCAGCTTGGGGAATGCCCGGCCCCTGATCGATCACGAACATCTCGACCGCGCCGCCGCGCCGCTTCGCCCCGACGAGCACGCGCCCGCTCTCGCTGTATCGCACCGCGTTGGTGACGAGGTTCTGCAGCAGCGAGACCAGTAGCCCGCGATCGGTTTCGAGCCAGAGACGGCACGGCATGACTGAAAGCGCGAGTCCCTTGGTCTCGGCCTGCAATTCGAACTCGTTGCGGATTTCGGACAGGACCATGTCGAGTGAGAACGGTTCGGCATCGATCCGCATCTTGCCGCCGTCGAGACGCGAAATGTCGAGAAGCGCGCGAAGCAGGCGGTCTGCCGTTTCGATTGACCTGTCGATCTGGTCGAGCAGCGCCGCTTCCTGCCCGTCGCTTTCCCGCAATTCCTCGTGGAGCGCGCTGGCGAACAGGCGCGCCGCGTTCATCGGCTGGACGAGATCGTGGCTGGCTGCGGCGAGGAAGCGGGTCTTCGACCGGGTCGCGGCCTCCAGCGCGACATTGGCCTCGACCAGCTGTTCGGTACGCTCGCGCACCTTGGCCTCAAGCGCCTGTTCGGCCTGACGGTCTGCTGTGATGTCGGAGTAGCTGGTGACATAGCCGCCGTTGGGCGCCGGATTGCCAAGAATGCGCAGAATGCGACCGTCGATCAGCTCGCGCTCGGCAGCGTACCGCTTTCCGCCTCGCAAATGGTCGAGCCGCTTTGCGACTTCCCTGTCAATCGATGCCTCGGGCACCTGCATCTCGCGCATGTTGTAGCGGATGAGATCGGCAATCGGCTGCCCGACCTCGACGAGGCCTTCGGGGAAGTCGAACATTTCCACATAGCGCGAATTCCACGCCACGAGCCGCTGCGCGCCATCGACCACAGACACGCCCTGATCGATGTTCTCGATCGCGATCTGCAGCACTTCTCCGCCGAAATGCAGGCGTTGCGACGTCTCGTCGAACATGGCGACGACGTGTTCCACCGGCATCGGATCGCCCTCGATGGTGGACTGGACGAGCGCGCGTGCAGAGGAACTGCCGATGATCGAGCTTATCATCCGCTCCGTCGTTTCGATCAGGTCTTCGTCTGGCGTCTCGGCGTCGACATATTTCCTGCCGGTGTCCAAGCGCAGCCGGTTGATCGTTTCGCGTGCCTGATCCCTGCCGAGGAACTGTTCGAGCAGCAGCCGGAAATCGGCGACGCGGGTGCGGGTGGCAAGGTTCGATGTGCCGAGGTCAGGCTGGCCCCTGTCGACGAAAGCAATGGCCTGGACCCGGTCGATCAGCGCAGGTTCGCTCGCCAGCGAGAACAGGATGAACATCGCGAGGTTGGCGGCAAGGCTGATGACCACGCCGGAAACCAGAGGATCCTCGCCGATGATCGGAGGAGCGAAGTTGAACCCGAAAACCGGCAGGGCGAGCAGCAGCAGCCACAGCACATAGCCTGCCGCGAGACCGGCAATCATCCCCGCGCGATTGGCCTTGCGCCAGACGAAGCCGAGCAACAGGCCCGGCGCGAATTGCGCGACGCCAGCAAAGGCGATCTCGCCAAGGCCCGCCAGCGTGGCTTCCCGGTCGATGGAGCGAACGTAGACCAGTGCGAAGATCACCAGTCCGGCGATGGTCGCGCGGCGGATGTTGATGAGCGCCCGGCCGAGCGGTTGATGCGAACTGCCATGCCGCATCTGGTCGCGGAAGAATGCGGGCACGATCAGGTCGTTGGTAATCATGCTGGAAAGCGCGATGGAGGTCACGATTATCATGCCGGTCGAGGCCGAGAGACCGCCAATGAACGACAGGATCGCCAGCCAGTTCGCATCGAAGGCGAGCGGCAGCTCGATCATCAGCATGTCGGGCGCAATGCCCGCCGGAGCAAGCAGGCCGCCAGCAAGCACCACCGGCACTACTGCGGCGCTTGTCAGGGCGAGATAGACGGGAAAGAGCCAGCGCGCCGGGCCCTTCAGCCGGTCTTCGGTCGCTTCGACCACCAGCATGTGAAACTGGCGCGGCAGGCACAATGCGGCAATGGCCGAACAGGCAGTCATGATCGCGAAGCGGGCATCGATCTGCTGGAGCGAATAGGTGCGCGATGCGTGGTCTGCGACCGTGTCGAGCGAAACCCGTGTGGTCAGAAGGATAAGTGCGAACAGGGCGACGGCCCCCAGCGCCACGAATTTCACCGCCGCTTCCAGGGCTATGGCAAGCACGACACCGCGATTGTGGCGCGTCAGTTCGAGACGGCCAGTGCCAAACAGCACCGCAAACGCGGCCATGGCGGCAGCGACGGCGAGGACGACGTTATCGTGACCCAGCACTTCGGTCAGTTCCGGCGACAGTGCGCTGAGCGTCTGGCTGACGGATTTGAGCTGCAGGGCCATGTAGGGCAGAGCGCCCGACACCGCGATCAGGGTGACGAGCGCCGCTACCCAGGCGCTCTTGCCGAAGCGGGCAGAAAGAAAGTCAGCGATCGAAGTACTGTGCTGTGCCTTGCCGGTCTGCAGCACGCGTTCGACGAATTTGCCCCAGACGGCGAACAGCAGGATCGGGCCGAGATAGATCGGCAGGTATTGCAGGCCTCTTGCCGCTGAGGTGCCGACAGCGCCGAAGAATGTCCAGCTGGTGCAGTAGACACATAGCGAAAGGCCGAGGATCGGCCGCGCGAACCGTTTTGCGAAATCCGCGACTTCGGGGCGATCACCGGCGTCGGCCACCCAGAAGAGCAGGGCGGCATAGGCGATGGCGACGAGCGGAACGATCCAGATCGACATTCCAGTCCAGCAAGCCCCTTCCTACTCTCCCGGTTACGAAGCTCTCGCGTTTTCCGTTCAGGCTGACGCGAACGGAAAAGCAATGCTCAAGCGCCGCGCAGGCTTGTCGCGGTTTCCGATCCGGTTCGATCGCAAACCGCTCTAGGCCGAAAACGAAGCGGGGGCGACAGTTACCTGCCACCCCCGCCCGCATTGCTGCGATTGTGCGAACCGCAGCTTCTAGTGTGCGTGGGCGTCTGCGGCTCCGCGCGGAACGCGGATTGAGTCGACCAGCCTGCTTACTTCAGCCGGTGGCGGGCTCGTCATCTTCATCACCACGACAGCGACGATGAAGTTGAGCACCATACCCACCACGCCGATGCCTTCGGGCGAAATCCCGAACAGCCAGTTCTCGGCTACATTGACCGACGGATCGGCGATCAGCTTGAAGTAGGCGATATAACTGAAGGTGAAGACGAGGCCCGTCACCATGCCCGCAATCGCGCCTTCCCGGTTCATCGACTTGGAGAAGATGCCGAGGAAGATCGCCGGGAACAGCGAGGCAGCAGCCAGACCGAAGGCGAAGGCGACGACCTGCGCCACCCAGCCCGGCGGGTAGATGCCGAGGAAGCCTGCCACCACGATTGCCGCCGTGGCGGCCACACGCGCCGCGAGCAGCTCGCCCTTTTCCGAGATGTTCGGCCGGAAGGTGGACTTGAGCAGGTCATGGCTGACAGCCGTGGAGATCACCAGCAGCAGTCCCGCCGCGGTGGACAGCGCCGCCGCAAGCCCGCCTGCCGCCACCAGGGCGATCACCCAGCCCGGCAGGTTGGCGATTTCCGGGTTGGCAAGGACCATAATGTCCTTGTCGAGATAGACTTCGTTTGGATTGTCGGTCAGCACTTCGTTGCTCACGAGCCGCTGCCCGCTGGCGCCAGTGCCTTCGACATATTCGGGTGAGCCCTTGAACGGATCGCCCTTGCCGACTTCCATCTTGCCGTCTTCGTTCTTGTCGACCCAGGCGATGAGGTTGTTCTTCTCCCAGTTCTTGAACCAGCCCGGCGCTTCGGCATAGGCAGTCTGATCGACCGACTGGTTGAAGTTGAGGCGGGCGAAGGCGGCAACCGCCGGGGCGGTCGTGTAAAGCAGAGCGATGAAGATCAGCGCCCAGCCAGCCGACTTGCGCGCGTCCGAAGCCTTGGGAACGGTGAAGAAGCGAACGATGACGTGCGGCAGGCCAGCCGTGCCGATCATCAGCGCCGCCGTGATGCAGAACACGTCGATCATCGACTTGGAACCGTTGGTATAGGCCGGAAAGCCCATTGCCTGAAGCGACGAGTCGAGCTTCTGCAAGACGTACATACCGGACCCGTCGTTCACCGTGGAACCGAGCCCAAGTTGCGGAATCGGATTTCCGGTAATCATCGCCGAGATGAAGAAGGCAGGCACCATATAGGCGAAGATCAGCACGCAATATTGCGCGACCTGCGTGTAGGTGATGCCCTTCATGCCGCCGAGAACGGCGTAGATGAAGACGATGGCCATGCCGATGATGACGCCCATCTCGACCGAGACGTCGAGGAAGCGCGAGAACACGATGCCGACACCGCGCATCTGCCCGGCGATATAGGTGAAGCTGATGAAGATCAGGCAGATCACCGCGACCGTGCGGGCAAGGCTGGAGTAATAGCGGGTGCCGATGAAATCGGGTACCGTGAACTGGCCGAACTTGCGCAGATAGGGTGCAAGCAACAGCGCCAGCATGACGTAGCCACCAGTCCAGCCCATCAGGTAGACCGAGCCGTCATAACCCATGAAGGCAATGAGGCCCGCCATCGAGATGAAGGAGGCTGCGCTCATCCAGTCGGCGGCGGTCGCCATGCCGTTCACCACCGGGTGGACGCCGCCACCGGCGACATAGAACTCCTTCGTCGAGCCTGCGCGCGTCCACAGCGCGATGCCGATGTAGAGCGCGAAGCTGAGCGCGACGAAGAGGTAGATCAGGTTTTGCGTTGACATGCCGGCCTCCTCAGTCGTCGAGATCGTAGTGGCGCTCGATCTTCTTCATCTTCCATGCGTAGTAGAAGATCAGGACGATGAAGATGTAGATCGAACCCTGCTGGGCGAACCAGAAGCCGAGCGGGAACCCGCCGATCATGAACTGGTCGAGGAAGTCGCGGAACAGGATCCCGGCTCCGAACGAGACCAGGAACCAGATCGCCATGAGCGTCAGCAGAAGGCGGATATTCTCCTTCCAGTACGCATTCGCACCGGCATTTTCTGTTTCTTCGTTGTCGGACATTTGCTGTCCTCCCCCTTGTCGTTCGTTGTCGGGTCGCGCCACGGGGCACGGTCCGTTGTTTCCTATGAGGGATGGTTTCCCCGATTGGCAGGGAGACTTTGGTCTAATGCTGCGGGTGGGCAGGCCGGCCGCTCAGCGCCGGACGAGATCGCCCAGCGTCAGCCTGTCGGCGCCGCGATGGGCGATCTGCGCGAGCAGCAGTTCGGCGCAGGCGAGCGAATCGGTCAACCCGTCGTGGGCGGTATAGGCGGGAAGGCCATAGCCAGCGCGCAATTTGCCGAGCCGCAGGCCGTCGGCAGCGCGGGTGCGCGGGAACCAGCGGTTCTCGAGCTGCATCGTGCACACGAAAGCGCCTACGAACGGAGCCTTGTAGACGCGCTGGCAGGCCGCATCGAGAAACCCGGCTTCTATGTCCGCGAAATGCGCCACGAGCGGCTTGCCTGCCAGCAACGGCAGCAGCAGATCGAGCGCTTCATTCTCTGGCAATGCATCGGAAAGCGTATCGTCCGTGAGCCGGTGGATGACAACGCTCTCGGCGCGTAGCGCGGCAGGTGGCCTGATCCGTAACCTCGCAGCCGTGTCGGCCAGGATGCTTCTGGCGACCATGTCGACCAGCCCAGCCTCGAGGATCGCGCTGGCGGCAAAGTCGAGGCCGTCCGTCTCCAGGTCGATTGCCGTCATGCGCAGATCGGCAGCAGGCGTGTCGAATGAGGGCAGGCCAGCTTCGTAATAGTCGCGCAGGGGGCCGGGCGGGGCGACGCGGGCCGCCGCATAGAACTTGCGCCGCAATCGCTTCTCGTTGCTCGGGAACAGCAGTTCCAGCATCCTAGGTAAGGCCCCCCGCATAGTCCGATCGCAGCTTGTCGAGCTGTGCGCGGATCAGGCGAAAGGCGTCTCGCAGGTGCTCCCTGTCGAAGCGGGACAGGCTCTCCGGGTCGAGCTTGTTGGAGGGCGGGTCGCCCTTCGCATTCTGGTCCGCCTGATGGCGAAAGCGAACATCGCGCACGAACTCGAAAGCGGCGGCCAGATCGCGGGCGGCATCATCGCTCAGGCTGCCGATGTCACTCGCGGCGCGAAGCCGTTCCAGCGTATTCGTCGCCTGTATCGCGCCGGCAAGCGAATGGGTGCGCGCCAGATCGACGATGGGCGTGATCGCCTGCGCCTTGAGGTCGAGCACGCGGCCCTCGATCGCATCGTCCTGCAATAGAAAATTACGAAAGAAGCCGAGCGGCACTCGGGTCGACGCTGCGGCGCGAGCTATGAAAGAAAGAAATATGCGATTTGCGCTGGCCGCCTCGAAAACGCGCGCGCGCAGGGTTTCGACCAGTTCGATTTCGCCAGCGATCCCCCGCATGTCGAAGAATATGCCGCTTTCAAGGATTGCCTGCGGGTCCGGGCTGTCGATCCACTGGCGCAGATGGCTTTCCCACTCGGCTACTGTCAGCCGATAGGCCGGGTTGGTCGCCATGATGTCGCCGGGGCAATAGCGGTATCCGGCACTGGCAAGGCCGTCGCTCAGATGCTTGGCCAGACTCTCGAAATAGGCGTCGTGCCGGTCGCGGTCGAAGCCTTCGCCGAACACCAAGCCGTTGTCCTGATCCGAACCCAGCGCCTGCTCTGCCCGCGCGAGCGATCCGAAACAGACGAGAGCAAAGGGAACGGGGGGCGGGCCAAGTTCGTTCCGGGCCAGCTCGAGCAGCCGCCGGTGCGCGCCTTCGCCAATGGTGCTGACGTAACGGGACACATGATCGGCATCGACTCCCGCGCCGACCAGACCGTTCATCGCTGCCGGAAGTTGTGCAGCAGCGCGCGCCACGCCGGCGCTATCGGGCGAAGTGGCGATTTCCTTGGCGATCAGCAGGCTGTTCGATCCGAGACGGGCAAGAATGTCGTTGGACGAGATGATCGCCACCAGCTGCCCGCTGGCATCGGTGACAGGCAGATGATGGATCTGCCGCTCGGCCATCATGACGAGTGCGGTCAGGATCGGGGTGTCTTCCACCGCCGAAAGCGGCGAAGCGGTCATCACCGTTTCGAGGGGAAGGCTGGTATCGATGGCAGGGGCGAGAACTCGCCGTCGCAGATCCTTGTCGGTCAGGATCCCCACGAGCTTGGAGTCGCGTACGATGGGCAGGGTCGAGACATCGCGTTCGGCCATGAGCCTCGCGGCTGCGGCAATGGTCATGTCGGGAGCAGCCGTCACGACCTCGCGCCGCCGGATTAGAGTTGCGATGGAAGCGTGCGTTCCGAGCGCATCCTGCCGCAGCGAACCGTCGCCTTCCTCGGCTCGCATGGTCTCCACCGCGCGGCGCAGGCGGGAGGCTTCGTCGGTTGCGAAAAAGGCGCGGAAGTCCGGGTCGGCTTCGCGCAGCGACAGGAATGCTGCCTTGTCGATGCGATAGAGGAGCGTGTCCTCCAGAGCCTCGACTTCGTTCTGGGCGGGGCTGCCGCGAATGAGTGATGGATAGCCGAAGCATTCGCCTTCGCCGAGGCGGGCGTTGAGTTCGCTGCCGCCCAGCCGCAGCTCGACCGCGCCGGAGCGCACGACCGAAAGGTACAGGTTTTCCTGCCCTGCCTCGATGATCCGCGTGCCTCGGCGGTGGTAGCTGATGCGGCAATGCCGGGCGAGCTTGGCCAGCGCCTCGTGGTCCAGCCGCGAGAACGGGAGATGGCTGGCCAGAAAGGCCAGCACCTCGCCAAGTTCAGTCGCTTTTTCCATCTCGCAGCGGAAGCTAGGCCGCGCGATCCGATCCGTCCATTGGCCAAAGGTTGGATATCGCTTGGCGCACTTGGCGCGGCAGTTGCGCAGGCGTTACCGGAACGGAGGCTCGTTGAAGGCGCGCAGCTTGCGGCTGTGCAGGCGCGGTCCCTCGGCACGCAACAACTCGCAGGTCGTCACGCCAATCGCGAGGTGCGCTCCGATCGCTTCCTCGTAGAACCGGTTGGCATGGCCAGGCAGCTTGATCTCGCCGTGCAGGGGCTTGTCCGAGACGCAGAGCAATGTCCCGTAGGGCACGCGGAAGCGATAGCCCTGCGCCGCGATCGTCGCGCTCTCCATGTCGATGGCAACGGCGCGGGACTGGCTGAAGCGCCGGGCCGTGTCGGTATAGCGCAGTTCCCAGTTACGGTCGTCGGTGGTGACGACGGTGCCTGTACGCAGGCGCTTCTTGAGATCCGCTCCGCCCGTCCCGCTCACTTTTTCGGCAGCCTTGGCGAGGGCGACCTGCACTTCTGCGATGACCGGAAGCGGGATTTCCGGCGGCAAGACCGGGTCGAGAACGTGGTCATCGCGCAGGTAGGCGTGGGCGAGCACATAGTCGCCGATCCTCTGCGTATCGCGCAGGCCGCCGCAGTGGCCGATCATCAGCCAGGCCTCAGGCCGGAGCACCGCCAGATGGTCGGTGATCGTCTTGGCGTTGGAAGGCCCGACGCCAATGTTGACGAGACTGATGCCGCGATGACCTGGCGCCATCAGGTGATAGGCCGGCATCTGGTGCCTGCGCCAGGCCGTATCCGACATGAGCGCATGGGCGCCCGAGGCTGGTTTTTCGATATACAGGCCGCCCGCGCCGGACAGGGCCGTATAGCCTTGCGATCCGAGCATGCCGCCAGCCCAGTCGACGAATTCGTCGACGTAGCGGTGGTAGTTGGTGAACAGGATGTAGCGCTGGAAGTGTTCTGGCGGCGTGCCTGTGTAATGTGCCAGTCGGGCAAGGCTGAAATCGGTCCGCAGGCCATCGAACAGCGCAAGCGGGATCGGATCGGATGCCAGCCCCACGTCGAGCCCGTCCGCCAGTTCGTCGCCGATGTGGGCTAGTTCGGTGGTCGGGAAGTGGCGGGCCAGTTCCAGCGGCGTGGAGGTTCCGATCCCGGCACCCGCGTCGATCACATAGGGGAAGGGAATTTCCTGCCTTGAGGGGCCGACTTCGATTTCCACTTCATAGTCGGCCATGATGAGGTCGAGCTGTTCGGCGAGGTAGTCCGCGAAAATCTCCGGACGCGTGACGGTGGAGGCATAGATACCGTCGCGGCCGAGGCGGCCGAAGGCTCTTGCATGGTCGGGGCGGGTTTCCTGCCCGGCATAGCGGATGCGCAGTTCCGGGTAGCACCAGCTTCCGTCGCTGCGGCGACTGTCAGGTGGCAATCTGCCTTCCCTGGTGAAGGCGGCAATATCGCTGCGAAGGGCGGCGATGGACCGCTCGTAGATTTGCGAAAGCTCGGCGATGATGGAGCGCGACGATGTCATCGCCTCGCCTTACGCGCAGACTGTTACAATGCAAAGCAACCGCCATTGGGCGAAAGTCGTCGGGTCAATCAGCCTTGACGATAACGAAGGTAACATTGTCCGGCGCGCCGCGAGCAAGCGTGAGATCGAGCAACTTGTCAGCCGCCTTGTCCATCGGAAGGGTCGTGATCGCAGCGAGGATCTCGTCCTCCCTGACGATACGGGTCAGTCCGTCACTTGCCAGAACGAAGATATCGGAAGGTTCGATCCTGCCGGTTACGGTGTCGACCTTGAGGGGCAGGGCTGCTCCCACGGCGCGGGTCAGGACATTGGCGTTGGGATGCTGCTCGGCGCGTTCGGCTTCAAGCATGCCGGCGTCGACAAGGTCCTGGACCAGGCTGTGATCGCGAGAGATTTGGGAGATGGCCCCTCCGCTAATCCGGTAGGCGCGGCTGTCGCCCACCCAGAAGCAGCAGTATTCCTCCGCCTCGGTCATCAGGCCCACGACCGTGGTGCCGATAGTCCGGTCGGTCCCGTTCGACCGGGCCAGCTCGATCAGACTGGAATTGACGATTTCGAGCGCGCCGACCGCCTTGCCGATGCGGTTGAGGAAGCTGGTCGCAGGGGGCAGGTGATCCAGGGCATCGACGACCATCGCGCTGGCCACTTCGCCCGCATCGTGACCGCCCATGCCATCGGCGACGGCCCAGATCTGCTCGTCGGTCAGGGCGAGGAGCGAATCTTCGTTCAACTTGCGCTTGTGGCCGACATGGGTTCGCGTGGTGCAGACGAATCCCATCCTGAAGCACTCCCGCAGCGAGTTGAGCTTTTTGGCTAGTAACGGACCGAACATCGTGCAAGGATTGCTGCAAAGCAACATATTCTTTCCGGGGCGGGCAGAATGAGCAAGGTCTACAGCAACAAGGCTTTGCCCTCAGGCACGGTATTGAGGGAGTGGCGGCTCGAGGAAGTGCTCGGCGTCGGCGGCTTCGGCATCGTCTACAAGGCGCGCGGCATCTATTTCGACGAACTGGTTGCCATAAAGGAATATTTTCCCAGCTCGATCAGCGAGCGCAAGGAAGACGATACGATCGTTCCGGTCGATTCCGATGCGGAAGAAGTGCATGCGCTCGGCCTCAAGAAATTCGTCGAGGAAGCCAAGCTGCTGTGGAATCTTTCGACTCCGTCTCGCCACCCCAATATCGTCAGCGTGCGCAGCCTGTTCGAGATTCACGGCACGGCCTACATGGTCATGGATTTCGAGGACGGGGTTTCGCTCTCGAAACTCCTCAAGGACGGCAACCGCTATAACCAGGCGAGCCTGACCGCGCTTATCAAGCCGATCGCCGAAGGGCTCGATCGCGCGCACCGGGTGGGAGTGCTTCATCGCGACATCAAGCCTGCCAACATACTGGTCGGCCCGGACGGTCGGCCGGTCCTGATCGACTTCGGGTCGGCGCGTTTTGAATCGGGCGATGCGACCAGCACGACGGTCACGTTCCACACGCCGCCCTATGCGGCCATCGAGCAGTATGTGAAGACCTACGAACAGGGGCCGTGGACCGACATCTACGCTCTCGGCGTTGTCCTCTATGAGTGCGTGACGGGCACCAAGCCTGCCGAAGTGCTCGAGCGTCTGCATGGCAGCGCCGACAAGCCGCTGGCCGAAGGAGACTGGCCCGGCTTCAGCAAGGCATTCCTGACCGCGATCGACACCGCCATGACCATCCGCCCGGACGAGCGTCCGCGCTCGATTTCGGAATGGCTGCCGATGATCTCGCTGGCAGATGACGCGATTCCGCTGAGGTCACCGCCAGCCCCGCCAATCGGAGAAGAGACGATCGTTTCGATCGTGCGCAGTTCTCCGGACGAGATCAAGCCAGTCGCTCCGGCTGCGCCGGGTTTCGAGACCCGGAGCGAGATCCGAACTTCGGTGCCCGAACGGCCGAGCCAGGCCGAGTTCAAGCGTGCCGGCGAGGTGACAAAGGGCGAGCCGCCGGTTGCGGAGCCCGAACCGGCAAGGCAGGCGCCGGTGGAGCCGGCAGCACTCGTCGGCGCAGCGGCAGCGGAAAATGCAGCTGACGCTCCGAGGCCCCCGGTCGCAGAACCGGCGAGAAAAGCCAAAGCGCCGGAGAAGCCGAAAGCTGACGGGCCTGCCAGGAGCGGCAGCAAGGCTCCGATGATCGCGCTTGGCGCCGTAGCCCTGCTCGCCGCGCTCGGTGGAGGATGGTATCTGGCGAGCGGTGGCGGCGCCAGCAGTGACAGCAGCGCCAGTGGCGAGCGGACCTTCCAGCCGGGATTCGACCCGGATGCGGGTATCGCAACCAGTACGGCGGTCGACAAGGACGCGAGCCTTGCCGAGCAGGTCGCGGCGCTCGCTGCTGATGCGAAGGCGGCTGAGATGCCGTCCGCGGCGACAGGCATTGTCGAGGCGGCTGCGAGCGAACTCAATTCTCTGGAAACGGCAGATGGAAGCGGGACCGATGCGTCGAATGGCGTGAAGGCAGACGGCATCGCGAGTACGGCGCTTGTCCGATTTGTCGGCGCGCTGGTCGCGGATAGTGATGGCAAAGCGCAAAGGCTCGCCAAGCAGATACCCTGGGCTGCATCGAGCCGGGCAGCCGCTGCGGGGGGATCCGACAAGCAGCGTATTGCCGCCTCGCTGGCTCGCACGCGTAGTGCCCTGCTGGCTGCCAGGAACGGTATCGGCGCTGCTGCTACGCCAGCCGATGCTGTCGCATTGGCCCGACAGGCGATGGTTGCTTCCAGAGGGTATTCCCTGGCCTATTTCCAGGCATTCCGTGCCGGACCTGACAGTGGCGCGGATCGTACCGAAGTCGCAGAGCGCGATCAGGTCGCGCCGAGGGTTGAGGCAAGCGCCAATGGCGCTGCTCAAACCAAGGCAACGCAGGCGAGCGAGGCCCAGCCTGACAGGTCGGAAGGTGTTTCTTCGGCAACGCGAGGCGAATTCAATTCCGTCGTGGCATCGGCACGAAGCGCGGCTGCGGAGATCAAGCAACTCGGCAATGCTTCCCGCCCCGGCTCAGGGGCGTCGGATGCAGAGAAGACCCGATATGAAATCAGGGCACAAAATGCGCAGACGGCCAAGCGATACGAGGCCTATCTCAACACCCTGTCCAGTTCCATGAACGGTATCAAGACGGAAGGCGAGGCGCGCCAGTCGGTGGCGAAAGCCAACCAGACCCTGGGTTATCTCACCACCCTGCTGAGGGGGTCGCGGATAGCGGCGCAGTAGCCACGGCGGTTTCAGGCGGCGATGACCGCCCTGATGCGATTGAAAGCACCGCAATGTTCGTAGTCGAGCGATTTCGTCAGCCGTTTGATCAACGGGATGCCCAGTCCGCCAAGCGCCGCGTTTTCGAGCTTGTCGAAGTCTTTCCTGTCCGGCGCGGCCAGCGGATTGAACGCAGGACCGTCGTCTTCGACGCAGAGACTGATCCCCTTGTCTCCGGCGTTCGCAAGCAACGTAAGTTGTGTTGCACCCGTGGCGTGACGCACGACATTGCTTACCAGCTCCTCGAGAACCACCTCGATACGGTTGATGACCCGGTCTTCCAGGTTCGACGGTTCGAGATAGGCCAGCAGGGCCAAGCGTCCGGTCTCAACCGCAGATATGTCGAGCGGTAGTTCGACTGAAAGCCCTTGGCGGGCGTTTCCTGGGTGCGATTGCGACACGAGCCGCCGTCAGCCGGCAACCTCGGCCATGGCGTCGGCTTCTGTCTTGAGGATCGGTATGATGTCGGACAGGGCGGTCGTCTCGAAGATCTCCGTTACCGCCGGATTCGCACCGAACATGACGAACTTCGCGCCTCGGCCCGCAAGGCCGCGTGCCGTGGTCAGCAGCATCCTGATGCCGAGCGAGGCGATGAAGGTGACGTTGGTCAGATCGACGACCGTATGCTGCGCCTTGGGCATGATGCCTGCCGTGAAACGCAGTTCGAGGTCGTTGACGTTCGCAGTATCGAGCCTTCCGGTGAGTTCGGCCTTGGTGACGCCGGAATTCTCGGTGATGACAACGTCCATTTGATGCCCCTTGGTGGAATTACGGAAAAGTCATGACGACGAGCGAGAAGTCGTCGTCCAGAGTACTAGGCAGCGCGACTTCGCGAACCTTGTCATAGAGCCTCACCGGCTCTGTCTTGCCGGCTGCGCTCTCGTCGAGGATCAGCGTAACGAAATCGTCGAGCCCCCACTGCTTCGCGTCCTTGTCGATGATCTCGTAGACGCCGTCGCTGAACATGTAGACCGAAGATCCGGGGGGGACTTCCACCGACGACTGGGTGAAGGACATCGCCGGCATCGCGCCGATGATGACGTTGCGGGTTTGCAGCGGGAAAGCGGAGCCCTTGTCCGGCGAGACGAGGAAGGACGGGTGATGTCCTCCGCTCGCATAGGTGAGTACGCGCGAACGGGCGTCGTAAACCCCGTACCAGATGGTGAAGTAAAGACCGGCATGGTCCTCCATCTGGAACAGTTCGTTGAGGGTGCTTAGCACCAGTTCGGGCCTCGCCATGTCGGTATTCGGCAAGGACCGCTGGCGCAGCTGGTTCATGATGGCGACGGCATGCATCGCAGCGCCAGTCCCATGTCCGGCAACGTCCACCAGATAAGCGACGTAGAGATCCTCGGCGAGCTGGCCATATCCGAAAGCATCGCCGCCAAGTTTAGCGGAAGGCTCGTAGATCCAGTCGACCAGGATCGGGCCATCCTTGCGCTCCGGCGGCAGCAGCGCCTTTACATAGGACGCCGCCTTTTCCAGCTCGCGGTCGATCTCGTTTGAATGATTGATTTCGCTGCGCGTGCGCCATTCGTGTTTCAGCACGCGCTTGCCGACCTGCAGTACGGATCCCACGAGCAGCTCGGTCACCTCCGTGACCTTGTTGCCGTCGACGAAGGTGCCGTTCGTCGAGCCCAGGTCGGAAACGAACAACTGGTCGTCCTTGAGAAACACCGAGCAGTGCGTGCGGGAAACCTCGGAATCCGCGATCACGATATCGGCAGGTGCCGTGCGTCCGATCTTGAGGCCGAGCGGGCCGACCACAAATCGGGACTCGATATCGCCGCCAATTGCCAGTTCAAGGCAATGCAGTCGCTCGCCGGTAATAAGATCGATCTCGCCGGCGCGAGTGACGATCTGTGTCTCCTCCGGTTCTGCCAAATGACGGTCCTTGAACGATGGCGAGTCGCTTGCGCCAAGCGTGTATGTGCAGTTTTATACTATCGCGCAGAAGTGATGGTGCAAGTGCGATAAGACTGCATCCTTTGCGATTTTCAGGAAATTCGATTTCCTTCCAAGAAATCCGTGAGTCAAGAACGGAGTTAGTGCATCCTCCTTGCACCCGACCGCTTTTCCGCCTTTCCCCGCATTGCCTCGAGCGCTCGCCTGCGGATGGCAGCAGTGCACAATTTAGTTGCCTGAACTCACGAATGTGCTGCATTGCACAATCCGACAAAAAGCATAGCGATTCGTGTGTTCTGCAGGCGTGGTTTCGGATGGTGACTCCGGGGGGTAAACGCCGTGCTTCAGAATTCCGCAAAAGTGCGTGATGCCGAATTTGAGGATGCGCTTGAGCGCGCCTTTCTCTCTCAACTCGACAATAACGACGGTGCCGTCGCCGACTATATTCCGGAGTTGAGCAAGAGCAATCCGAGCAATTTCGGCATGGCAATCGCGACAACTACAGGAAAAGTCTACGAAATCGGGGACGTGAAAGCCAGGTTCACGATCCAGTCGGTCTCGAAGGCCTTCGCGTTCTGCCTGGCTCTCGAAGTCGCCGGACCGGAACTGGTCGCCTCGCGGGTCGGGGTCGAGCCCAGCGGCGACCCGTTCAATGCGATTGTCTTCGATCCCCAGACGAACCGCCCGTTCAACCCGATGGTCAATGCCGGCGCAATCGCCGTCGCCGGGATTCTCTACGAACACCTGGGAAAGGATTCGTTCCAATTCATGATGGACCGGTTCTCTTCAGCTTCGGGAAGAGAACTCGATCTCAATGAAGCGGTTTTCAGATCGGAACACGAAACCGGCC
The DNA here is from genome assembly GCA_020446505.1 of Novosphingobium sp. Lineage (GTDB taxonomy): Bacteria > Pseudomonadota > Alphaproteobacteria > Sphingomonadales > Sphingomonadaceae > Novosphingobium. The sequence continues at coordinate 18,572 of JAGREN010000003.1, forward strand.
ATCGCAATCGCGCTATTGCCCACCTGCTTTTGGCCAACGACGCACTGGCAGTCGCTCCTGACGACGCGCTCGATCTCTATTTCCGGCAATGCTCGATCAATGTGACGGCGCGCGACCTGGCCTGGATGGGGGCGACTTTTGCCAACATGGGAACGAATCCCGTAAGTCGGCAGGGCGCTTTCGATCTGGCCGCAGTCCGCAACACGCTGGCCGTCATGTTCACCTGCGGCATGTACGACTATGCCGGACACTGGGCCTATGACGTAGGGATTCCGGCAAAGAGCGGGGTTGGCGGCGGTATCGTCGGTGTCGTCAATCGGCAGCTTGGCATCGCCAGCTATTCGCCGCTGCTCGATGCCAAGGGCAATTCCGTGCGCGGGGTAGGTGCTTTCAAGGTGCTGGCCGACCATTTCGGTCTGCATGCATTCGACTGCACCAATGTCGGCTCGTCGTTCATCGCATCGCTGATCAAGTAACCGGCACAATCAGCGTCGAGCCATTCGCACCAGTTCCGTGTCGAGAACCTGAAGGAACCTCGACCGGTCCGTCTTGCTGAACGCCGCCGGCCCTCCGATCTGCTCGCCGCCGGCGCGCAGGTCGTTCATGATCGCCCTGACCGCAATCGCGCTGCCTATCGAGGCGAGGGTGAAAGGTTTGCCTGTCGGGGCGATCACCGTCGCGCCTGCCTTCAGGCAACGATCGGCCAGCAGAATGTCCGAAGTGATGACCACGCACAATTCGTGCGAGGCCTGCGCGATCCAGTCGTCCGCTGCATCAAAGCCATCATCGACGACGACCCGGTCGATCAGGCTGTCTTGCGGCACGCGGAACCAGTTGTTGGCGACAATCGTGACCGGAGCCTTGTGGCGGAGCGCGACCTTGTAGATTTCCTCCTTCACCGGGCAGGCATCGGCGTCGACCAGTATCCGCAAATGCCTGTCAGCCTCGCTCATGTGTCTTTCCGGCGCTTGGGTCCGGTTTTCTTCCCGCCCTTGAAGCGTGGCGGCGCGCCTTCGCCTGTGTTCGGACCCTTTCCGAAGCCCTTGCGGTGCGGTTTGGCGCGGTGCTTTGGCGGACCGTCATTGGCGGGTCGCGAGTTGCGCCGGTTCTGTCTCGCGGCCTCGCGCGGCGCTTCGTCCGATTGTTCGATCAGTACGCCTTCCTCGTCGCTTTCGGAGCCGGCGGTGCGTTGGAGTGCTTCGCCGAATTTACCGGCAATGGCGCGGGGAACCTGAAAATGCGTCTCGGCCGGGCCGATGCGGATTGCGCCGATTTCGTTGCGGGTGATGTGGCCGCGACGGCACAGCAGCGGCAGGATCCAGCGTGGATCGGCATTCTGGCGGCGACCTACATTCATGCGAAACCAGACCACATCCTCGAAGCCGGGACGATGCCGCTCCTTCTGCGCGGCACGGCGAGCCTCGGGCGTGTTCTCGATCAGATCTTCCGGCTCGGGCAGGCTGGCCCGGTGAGCGCGAACGAGCATAGCCGCGATGTCCTGAGCTGAGCGTTCGGCCAGCAGGCGTTCAGCAAGCTCGCGGTCGGTTTGGTCGATCTCCACCGGCTGGAGCAGGGTACTCAGCAGGCGCTCGCGATCCTGCGCGCGGATCGCCTCCCGGCTGGGTGCATCGATCCAGTCTGCGTTGATCTTTGCCCGCCTCAGCATATCCTCGACCCGCCTGCGACGCGGGTAGGGGACGATCAGCACCGCCGTGCCCTTCTTGCCCGCACGGCCCGTCCGCCCCGAACGATGTTGCAGGGTCTCCGCATCGCGAGGGATCTCGACGTGGATGACGAGGCTGAGCGTCGGCAGATCGATGCCGCGCGCCGCAACGTCGGTGGCGACACAGACCCGCACGCGCCGGTCGCGCAAGGCCTGCAAGGCGTGGTTGCGCTCGGACTGTGAGTGTTCGCCAGACAGGGCCACGGCGGCGAAACCGCGCTCCTGCAAGGTGGCGTGCAGGTGGCGGACATTGTCACGCGTCGCGCAAAACAGGATCGCCGTTTCCGCCTCGTGAAAGCGCAGCAGGTTGACCACCGCGTTCTCGATTTCGGAAGGCGATACAGTGACTGCCTGATAGGCGATGTCGCCGTGGCCCCGGTCATCGCCAACGGTCGAGATGCGAAGGGCATCGCGCTGGTACCGCTTGGCCAAAGCCTCGATCGGGCGCGGCATGGTCGCGGAAAACAGCAGGGTGCGGCGCGTTTCCGGGGTTGCGTCGAGAATTTCCTCGAGATCCTCGCGAAAGCCCATGTCGAGCATCT
>JAGREN010000054.1:0-11488 GCA_020446505.1 Novosphingobium sp.
CTGTCGCTGCCCGGCAACGGCTCGCAACTTGCCACTCATGCGGACCGGCAGGGTCTGTTCGAGCGGGCGGGGCGGCTCGTCGTCACTCTGGCGAAGCGGTACTACGAAGAGGACGACGAAAGCGTCCTGCCGCGCAAGATCGCCAGCTTCGAAGCTTTCGAGAACGCGATGAGCCTCGATATCGCCATGGGCGGATCGACCAACACCGTGCTCCACCTGCTGGCCGCCGCGCATGAGGCAGGCGTCGATTTCACAATGGCCGACATCGACCGGCTGAGCCGCAAGGTGCCGTGCCTGTGCAAGGTCGCTCCGGCCAAGCAGGACGTCCACATGGAAGACGTCCACCGCGCTGGCGGGATCATGGCGATCCTCGGCGAACTGGATCGTGCTGGTCTGTTGCACACGGCTCTGCCCACCGTCCACAGCCCGACCATGGGCGATGCGCTGGCCGACTGGGACGTGCGCCTCACCAACAATCCGGCGGTGCAGCACTTCTTCAAGGCGGCACCGGGCGGCGTGCCGACGCAGACCGCTTTCAGTCAGGACCGGCGCTGGGACGACCTCGATCTCGATCGCGATACCGGCGTGATCCGCCGGGCCGAAAGTGCCTTCAGCCAGGACGGCGGCCTCGCCGTGCTCTATGGCAACATCGCGCGCGACGGTTGCATTGTGAAAACCGCTGGCGTCGACGAGAGCATCCTCAAATTCACCGGCACGGCGCGCGTCTACGAAAGTCAGGACGCGGCAGTCGCGGGCATCCTTGGCGGCGAAGTGGCGGCGGGCGATGTCGTCGTGATCCGCTACGAAGGGCCGCGCGGCGGGCCGGGGATGCAGGAAATGCTCTACCCCACCAGCTACCTCAAGTCGAAGGGACTGGGCGCTGCCTGTGCCTTGCTGACTGACGGGCGTTTCTCGGGCGGCACCTCGGGCCTATCCATTGGCCACGTTTCGCCCGAAGCGGCGGAAGGCGGTGAGATCGGGCTGGTCGAGAACGGCGACACCATCGAGATCGACATCCCCAACCGCACGATCAACCTCGCGGTGAGCGACGATGCCCTCGCAGCGCGCCGCGCCGTGCAGGAGGAAAAGGGCTGGCAGCCTGCCCACGCACGTCCCCGCGCCGTTTCGGTCGCGCTGCAAGCCTATGCGGCGATGACCACCAGCGCGGCACGCGGCGCGGTTCGCGACGTGAGCCAGCTCAAGCAGGGATGATCGTGGCCGGATCGACAGCGCGCTCGACCGCGTTGCTGGCTGGCCTCGTTGCTATCTCGGGATGCGGGCGCGCAGCCGGCTCCGGCGAGCCAGTCGATACCCAGGAGATTTCCTGTGTGACCGGCACCGCGAAGGAACCGGCGAAGGTCTGCACACTGGAGCGGATCGAGCGCGACGGTCGCTCGCTGCTGGTGGTGCGTCACCCGGATGGCGGCTTCCGCAATTTCGAGCGCGTTGATGACCAGCGAGTCCTGATCCCCGCCGATGGCGCCGCAGATGCGCGCATTGCGCTCAAGGACGGGCTGGCCGATGTATCGATTGACGGGGATCGCTACCTGATACCCGTAAAGACCAAGGATTGAACATGCCCGGCGCCGACCAGATTCTCACTGTCGACCAGATGCGCGCTGCCGAGCAGGCACTGATCGATGCGGGAAGCAGCGTCGATGCCCTGATGCAAATTGCGGGGCGCGGCGCGGCGGACTGGGTCTGGCGCATGGCGGGCAAGGGCCGGGTGACTGTGCTGTGCGGGCCGGGCAACAATGGCGGCGACGGCTATGTCATTGCCGAAGCGATCCGCGAACGCGGCGGGCAGGCGGTGGTCGTGGCGGCTGTCGATCCGAGAACCGACGCAGCGATCAACGCGCGCAACATTTTTGGCGGTGAGGTTCTCGCGCCCGATGCCGATCTCCATGGCGAGGTTTTTGTCGACTGCCTGTTCGGCAGCGGACTGACCCGGCCTCTGGCCTCGGCTCACATGGACCAGTTGAGCCGGCTCGCGGCATCTCATCGCCACGCCGTCGCCATTGACGTGCCCAGCGGCGTGCAGTCGGACAGCGGCATGCTGCTCAACGACGATCTGCCGTCCTACGACCTGACGATTGCGCTGGGTGCCTGGAAATTCGCGCATGTCCTGATGCCTTCGGCTGCCCAGACAGGCGCATTGCGGCTCGTCGAAATCGGGGTGGAGCCGGTGGCGGGAGCCGCGCGGATGATCCCCCGGCCCAAGGTTACCGCGCCGCTGCCTCACGCACACAAATATACGCGCGGAATGCTTGCGGTGGTCTGCGGCAAGATGCCGGGAGCGGCGCTGCTGGCCTGCGAGGCGGCGCAGGGGGCTGGCGCGGGCTACGTCAAACTGTTCGCCGACCAGCGCCCGGCCAATGCGCCGTTCGACCTCGTGGTAGAGACGGGCGCGCTGACCGACATGCTGACCGACGATCGCAATACCGCGATCCTGTGCGGTCTGGGTCTGGGCCGCGACGGCGTGGCGCGCGAGAAGCTGGCGATTGCTCTGGCCGATCCGGTGCCGGTGGTTCTCGATGCCGATGCGCTGGTCCTGCTGGGGCCAAGGCTTCTGGCCGAGCGGCAGGCCGAAACGATTGCGACGCCGCATGAAGGCGAGCTAGCGAGCCTTGAGCGCAGTTTCGATCTCGATGGAACCGGCAGCAAGGTCGAGCGGGCTTCGGCTCTCGCTGCGGCGAGCGGAATGGTGATCGTGGCGAAGGGACCGGACACGCTTGTTGCCGCGCCAGATGGCAGACTTGCCTGCGCACCGCGCGCGACAAGCTGGCTCTCCACCGCGGGGACTGGCGACGTGCTGGCAGGCGCAATCGCCAGCCGCCTTGCGACTGGAATGTCGGGATTCGAAGCCGCTTGCCAGGGTCTGTGGCTGCATGGCGAGGCGGCGCGGCTTTGCCCGGTTCCGTTCGGTGCGAGCACGCTTGCCGCGATTATGCCCGAAGCCTTCGCCAGCTGCCTGTGAGCGATCCCGGCACGATCGTCCGCATCGCTGCCAAGGGCGACGGCGTAACCGCAGATGGCAGGCACGTTGCGGGCGCGGCACCCGGTGACACGGTGCGCGGCGACGGAACGCTCGAAACGGGTCCGCACCATGTTGCCCCGCCTTGCCGTCATTTCGGCAAGTGCGGCGGCTGTCAGTTGCAGCATTGCGACGAGGAGGTGCTGGCGCAGTTCGTGACTTCGCGCGTGGTCAATGCCGCAAGCGGGCAGGGTCTGGAGCCTGCTCTGGTAGCGCCCGCTCATCTCTCGCCGCCCCGCAGCCGCAGGCGCGCGACGCTCCATGCCGAACGCATCGGAAAGCGCGTGATTCTGGGATTTCGCGAGGGCGGATCGCACCGGACCGTAGATCTGGCGCAATGCCATGTCCTGCGCGAGGAACTGTTCGCGCTGGTCGAGCCGTTGCGAGCCATGCTAGCGCGCCAGCCCGGCAAGCGCCTTGCCGTCGACCTGGAAATGACGCTGGCCGATCAGGGCGTGGATCTGGGCATCAAGGGGCTCGAAGTCGAAGGTCTTGCAGCAACCGAGGCTCTGCTGGACTTCGCGCAGGTTAACGGCCTTGCCCGCCTCACCATCGATCAGGGCTACGGCGCGGAAGCCATGTGGGTGCCGGAGCCGGTTACGGTGACGCTCGGCGGCGTCCGGGTGCCCTTGCCGCCGGGTGCGTTCCTTCAGGCCACGCGCGACGGGGAAGCGGCTCTGGCGGACCTTGCCTGCCGATGGCTCGCCGGTGCGGGCGCCGTGGCTGACCTGTTTTCGGGTCTCGGCACCTTCGCCTTTGCCCTTGCCCGAAGCGGCGCAAAGGTGCTGGCTGCCGAAGCGGATCAGCGCGCCCATATTGCCTGCAAGGATGCCGCCGGAAGGGCACAGCTTCCCGTCCACTCGCTTCATCGCGACCTGTTCCGCAACCCGCTGCGGACAGAGGAACTCGATCGCTTCGCGGGCATCGTGCTCGATCCGCCGCGCGCCGGGGCCAGGGAGCAGGTGCGCCAGATCGCTGCCTCACAGGTTCCGCGCATCGTCTACATCAGCTGCAATCCATCGAGCTGGGCGCGCGACGCCGTCGCACTGGTCGAACAAGGCTACCGGCTTGCCGAACGCCACCCGGTCGGCCAGTTTCGCTGGTCGACCCATGTCGAACTGGCGAGCCTGTTCACCAAGGAGGGGTAGGGAGATGGACGCGAAAAACCTTGCCGTGCGGATTGCGCGCGCGCCGTCAGGCCTGCCGCAGCGATCGGACTTCGTACTGGTCGAAGAGCCGATGCCCGTGCCCGCGGAGGGCGAGGTGCTGTTTCGTGCGATCTACATGTCGCTCGACCCTTCGATGCGGCGCAAGCTACCCGGACCGGAAGGCGCGCCCGTCCCGCTCGGGGGGACACAGCAGATCGGCGACCTGATGATCGCAGGCGTGCCGCCGCCAGCGCGCGGCTACATGGGCGGTCTGGTCGGGCAGGTGGTCGAATCGCGTCATGCAGACTTTGTGCAGGGCGATCTGGTGCAGGGCGGCTGCTGGTGGCAGACTTTCCAGAGCGTGCCGGGACACTCGCTGGAGAAACTGGCACCCGGCACGAGCCTGTCCGAGGCGCTGGGCCTGCTGGGCCAGCACGGCTTCGTGGCATGGTGCGGGATGCGCAATATCGGCGCGGCCAGGCCCGGCGAGACGGTCGTCGTTTCGGCAGCGGGCGGAGCCATCGGCATGATTGCGGGGCAGCTCGCCAAGGCCGACGGAGCCCGCGTGATCGGCATCGCCAGCGGCGACAAGGTGCAATATGTGGTCGATGAACTCGGCTTCGATGCCTGTATCGACCGTCATGCCGAAGACGTGCGAGTGGCGCTCGACCGGCTCTGCCCCGATGGCATCGACGTCTATTTCGACAATGTCGGCGGCGACGTCATGCTCGCCGCCTATGACCGCATGACCGATTTTGGACGGATCGTGATCTGCGGCATGGCGTCCGAATACAACGCCGTCGAGCTCCCCTTCGGTGCCTCGCTTCGCCCGGTCCTGCGCAAGCGCCTGCGGATCGAGGGCTTCGTCGTCTACGATCACTACGAAGACCAGTTCGCCGATTTCCAGGCCGAGATGCGCGCGCTGATCGCGGCAGGCAAGATGAAGTATCGCATCGAGGTGATCGACGGTTTCGAGCACGCGCCCGACGCACTTGCGCGCCTTCTCGAAGGGCGCAACAAGGGCAAGATGATCGTGCAGCTTGGCTCCGATCCGACTGACTGATCGAACAGCCTAGAACATCACCAGCGCAGCTCGCGCCACGAGCGCCATGAGGCAGAAGCTCGACAACGCGAACACAAGGAACCGCAGCTGCACCTTGTTGATCGTGGCCTGAATGATCGAGTGGATCACCCGCAGCACGACGTAGACCCAGGCAAGCTGCGCATTCAGCCCATCACCCTCGCCGATGATCGCCAGAGTAACAGCCACTGCGTAGAACACCGTCGGCGCTTCGTGCAGGTGGTTGTAGTTGTGCGCCTTCCACATGACCTGCGGCGGCAGCACGGTATCGAGGCCCTTGGTCGGATCGTGGACGAGATCGTCCGGATCGACCTTGGCCGCGCTCAGCGCAGGAATGCGCGTGCCATAGAGCCAGAACCACATGACCATGGTCCAGACAGCCAGCGCCACCACGGGTTGAAGTATCGCCATTCCGACCATCACGGCCTCTCCTTGAAACTGAAATCAGAGCGTGGGCAGCGCCAGCACTGCGAGCAATGTGCGGACCGCGATCACCATCATCACGAGGCTCGAGAGGCCGAACAGCGTCCCGCGCACCGGCACCTTGTTGACCGTCGCCTGATAGATCGAATGGACGAGACGCAGGGTGACGAATGCCCATGCAAGCACCACATCGAGCGTCGAATAGGCACTCAAGGCCAGAATGACGGTGGTCGCATAGAACAGCGTCGGCTGTTCCATCAGGTGATTGTAGTTGTGACCGGGCCAGTCCGCTCCGGGCGCGGCGATGGCTTCGATCTCCTTGCCGCGCGCTCCGGGTCGTTCCTTGTCCAGGCTGACATTGTTTGACTTCAGGATCCTTCCGCGATCGAGCAGCATCCAGAACGCCATTATCATCGTCCAGACGACCAGCACGGTGGCCGGCAGCAATATCTCTTTCATGAAATGGCCCCTCATTTCCCCTGATCGCGCAGCCTGCCCGCGAAGTGAGGTGCTGTCAAAGGCGGAACGGTCTTTCACCTGTCACGCAGCGCCCTATATGAGTGGTCCTCGATTGCAGGCGGAGAATGTGAAGTGAGCAAGGTTCTGGTTATCGGCGCGGGCGGCGTGGGTTCGGTCGCGGTTCACAAGATGGCGATGAACCCGCAGATCTTTTCCGAGATACACCTTGCCAGCCGGACCGTTTCCAAGTGCGATGCCATCGCCGCGTCGGTGAAGGATCGCACCGGCGAGAGCGTCGCGACCTATGCCATCGATGCCGAGGACGTGCCTGCGCTGACCGCGCTGATCCGGCAGATCGGGCCGAAGCTGGTGGTCAACCTCGCGCTGCCCTATCAGGACCTCACCATCATGGACGCCTGCCTTGCCGCCGGCGTCGACTATCTCGATACCGCCAACTACGAGCCCAAGGACGAGGCGAAGTTCGAGTATTCGTGGCAGTGGGCCTATCACGACCGTTTCAGGGAAGCGGGGCTGATGGCGCTGCTCGGCTCCGGCTTCGATCCGGGCGTGACCAGCGTGTTCGCCATGTGGCTCAAGAAGCACAAGCTCAAGACCATCCGCACGCTCGATATCCTCGATTGCAACGGCGGCGATCACGGTCAGGCCTTTGCCACCAACTTCAATCCGGAAATCAATATCCGCGAAGTGACTGCGCTTGCCCGGCACTGGGAGAACGGCCAGTTCGTCGAGAGCCCGGCGATGGGCAAGAAGCAGGAGTTCGACTTCGAGGCTGTCGGCCCCAAGAACATGTACATGATGTACCACGAGGAACTGGAAAGCCTCGCGAAGTTCATCCCCGAGATGGAGCGCGCGCGCTTCTGGATGACCTTCGGCGACGAGTACATCAAGCACCTCACCGTGCTGCAGAATGTGGGCATGACGCGGATCGACCCGGTGACCTACAACGGCGTCGAGATCATACCCTTGCAGTTCCTCAAGGCCGTGTTGCCAGAGCCTGCCTCGCTTGGTCCGACGACCAGGGGCAAGACCAATATCGGCGACATCGCGACTGGCGAGGCACTTGATGGGTCGGGCGAGAAGACTTTCTACATCAAGAACATCTGCGACCACGAAGACGCCTACGAGGAAACCGGAAACCAGGCCGTAAGCTACACCACCGGCGTCCCGGCCATGATCGGCGCTGCCATGATGCTGACCGGCGCGTGGAAGGGCGAGGGCGTGTTCAACATGGAAGAGTTCGATCCCGATCCCTTCATGGCGATGCTCAACGAGCACGGGCTGCCATGGACGGTCGAGGAACTGGACGGGCCGGTGGCGTTTTGAGGATTTGCGATTGTGTCACACGAAGACACGAAGATGGCGGATCCCGATCTGCTGGAACGCATTGCCCGTGAGGCAGTCGATTGCGGTTTCCATCTCCATCGCGACCTCGGCCCCGGTTTGCTTGAGTCCGCATACGAGGCGCTTTTGGCTGAAGCGCTTCGGCAGAGGGGTTTCAGGGTCGAGCGTCAGGTGGCAATACCATTGAGATACAATGGCGTTGTCGTAGACAACGCATTCAGGATCGATCTCCTCGTTGAACGCGGACTGATAATCGAGCTGAAATCGGTTGAGAGACTTGCCGCGGTGCATGGCAAACAGGTACTCACCTATTTGCGCCTGATGCGCCTCCCGTTAGGCCTGCTGATGAATTTCGGACAAGCGACATTCAAGGATGGACTCAAGCGCGTTGCAAATGACTATTACGGTAATATCGGCATAGTCTGACATCTTCTTGCCTTCGTGTGAAAATTTGACCTGGCTTCGGCCGGAATGACGAGGAAAGCCAGGACTTGTCCATGCAGATCGGCACCACCACTATCGAGGCCATAGAGGCCGACATCACGACCCTGGACGTCGATGCCGTGGTCAATGCCGCCAACGAGTCCTTGCTCGGCGGGGGCGGGGTCGATGGCGCGATTCACCGCGCGGCGGGGCGTGGCCTGCTCGACGAGTGCCGTACGCTTGGCGGCTGCCCTACCGGCGAGGCGAAAGTCACCAAGGGCTACGATCTGCCCGCTCGTCATGTGATCCACACGGTCGGGCCGGTTTGGAAAGGCGGATGGCGCAACGAGCCGATCCTGCTCGCCAAGGCCTATCGCAATTCGCTCGCCCGCGCTCGGAAAATCGGGGCGCGGACGGTTGCATTTCCGGCCATCTCGACTGGCGTCTACGGCTATCCTGCCGACAAGGCTGCCAAGGTCGCGGTGCGGACCATCGTCGAATATGTGGGCGGCTATCCCAAGGCCTTCGATCGAATCTTGCTGGTCTGCTTCAACGAGACTGCAAAGGCGTCGCTGACTGCCGCGCTGGAGGAATACGCCTGATGGAAACCCGCGCCGGCGATCCGGGAGCCTTTGCCCATTTCGATCTGTCGCGTGTCGACAGTCCGTCCTTCGTCATTGATGCTGCCAAGCTGCGCGAAAACTGCCGCATTCTTGCGGAAGTCGGCGAGGCTTCGGGCGCGAAGGTGCTGTCCGCGCTCAAGGCGTTCTCGATGTGGTCGACCGCGCCGATCATCGGCGAATATCTCGATGGCGTCTGCACTTCGGGCTTGTGGGAAGCCCGGCTCGCCAGCGAGTTCTACGACGGCGAGATCGCGACCTATTGCGCCGCCTACAAGCCGCAGGATCTGGAAGAGATCTGCCGCCTGTCCGACCATGTGATCTTCAACTCGCCGGACCAGATCATGCGTGCATCGGCGATCCTCGAACTTGCACGCGCATCGGGTGGAGACTTCGATGTGGGTCTCAGGCTTAATCCGCTCCATGCCGAAGGTGAGGTGCCGCGCTACGATCCTTGCGCGCCGCACTCGCGGCTTGGCTTCCCGGTGGACCAGTTGACCGAGGAGCATGTCGCGCTGGTCGACGGCTTCCACATGCATACGCTGTGCGAGCAGGACTTCGCGCCGCTGGAACGCACTTGGGACACGCTGTTCGACGCGCTGGAGCCATATTTCGGCCAGTTCAAATGGATCAATTTCGGCGGCGGGCATCACATCACCCGCGCCGACTACCAGCGCGAGGAACTGGTGCAGTTCCTGCGCGACGTGGCCGAGGACACCGGAGCGGAAGTCTATATCGAGCCGGGTGAGGCAGTTGCGCTCGATGCGGGTATCCTCGTCGGCACGGTGCTGGACACGCAATGGAACGGCATGCCGATCGCCATCACCGACATCTCGGCGACCTGCCACATGCCCGACGTGCTCGAAGCGCCCTATCGTCCGGCCATGCTGGGCGAGGTCGCTTCGGACGAGGAGTTCACCGACGCGAGCGACGACGACATTGCCGGGGGCAGGGTGCGCCTTGGCGGGCCAAGCTGCCTCGCCGGGGACGTGATCGGCGATTACAGCCTGCCAGTCCCGTGCGAACCCGGTGCGCGCTTCGCCTTCCTCGATCAGGCGCACTATTCGATGGTCAAGACGACGACCTTCAACGGCGTGCCGCTGCCTTCAATCTGGCTGTGGGATTCGGAAACCGATGCGCTCGAATGCGTGAAACGCTTCGACTATGAGGATTTCCGCGACAGACTCAGCTAGACGCGCGTCCCACCCCCAGCCCCTCCCGCAAGCGGGAGGGGAACGAGACTTGCCGAGCCTAGGGCGAGGTTAGCCGCAGCGGGGTGCGCCTTTGTCGACGAAGCTAACGCTCGCGCTCGTTAAGCGTCTGGGCAAGATCGGCCAGCGAGGCGAACTGTTCGACAGTGCGCTCCATGCGTTGCCGGTCGTCGCGCGCTTCGATCGAGCCGCTTTCGAACAGGTTGTCCGTCTCCACCACGATAATCATGTCGCCCCCCTCGAATAGGGCGCGAATGTCCTTTCCGGCAAAGGCCTGCTGCACTGCCATCAGCCGCTCGACATATTCGGGGTGGACGAGATAGCGCGCTTCGACCTGATCGCTCGAATAGACGCAGAATTCATCCTCGAAGCCGGGGTGGACCATGTCGACATAGTCAAGCTGCCGGTCGCCCAGCTTCACGCTGTCCTTCTGCCCGCCGAATAGCGAGCGATGACGGCCTGCACGTTCAACCAGTGTCGTTCCATGGAAGTCCCGAGCAAAGTCGATGGTGATGATCGAGCCACGAAATACCGTCACATAGCGCGTATTTTTGCCGGAATTGCGCCGCTCCTGAAGCGTGGCTTCGTGCAGATGGAAATGCCGGGTGCCCAGATCTCCACTCCAGCAGTCCTCGAAACGAGAGCGATCATACGAGGGTAGCAGCCGAAAGTCGCAGCCCAGCTGGAAAGGGCGACCCGGCTCGACGTTAATCGCATATTCCAGCCCGAGCGCTCGGGCGATGGCAGTATTGATGCCTTCCTTTACCGTCCTGATGGCGCGCGCTCGTGGAGCGTTGCCCCAGGCATAACCGACGGTAGCCGCAGCAAAGGTGACGAACATGTTGAACTGCGCCCATTGCGGCACGAGGATCCACAGGAACAGTAGCAGCGGCGCACCGATGATGAGTGCCTTCCACCAGCGTGCCTTGGCCAGTTCGCGCGCCTGCTCGCGCACCGTCGCCTGCTCGTGAAGCCATTGCCCTAGCGGCCCGGCAAGCAGGGCATCGACATCAGGGCGCGTGATCATGAGGCTTGCAAATCCCTTAACATTTGCGACCTAGTGTAGATATCTAACGGAAAGGACGGGGTTAACGCCATGGCATTGTTGGTCATCCTTGCGATCCTGGTCGTCGTCGCGATCATGGTCATTGGCGTCTACAACCGGCTTGTGGCGCTTCGCCAGAATTGCCGACAGGGTGTGGCCGATATCGACGCGCAGCTGCGCCAAAGGCACGATCTGGTGCCCAACCTCGTCAACACGGTGAAAGGCTATGCGACCCACGAGCGCGAGACGCTCGATGCGGTGATTTCGGCGCGCAATGCGGCGGCGGCCAATCCTTCGTCCGAAAACGAAGCGGGCCTGCGCCTCTCGCTCGACAAGTTGCTGGCGCTGGGTGAGGCCTATCCCGACCTCAAGGCGAGCGCGAATTTCCAGTCGCTGCAGGGCGAACTGGCCGATCTGGAGGACAAACTTGCGGCTGCTCGCCGCGCGCTCAATGCCGCCGTCGCGCGTTTCAACGCGGCAATCGAATCGTTTCCGGCCGTACTTTTCGCCGGGATGCTCGGCTTCCGGCACGAGGATTTCTCGCGCCTCAATGCGAGCGAAAAGGGCGTGGTCGACCAGGTTCCTAACGTGCAGTTCTAGGCGGCGTGGACAAATTCCGCGCGGTCACGGCTGGAAGCAAAAACCGCCAGTTCCAGAAGGCGAGGTGAAGGAATATGTCGAT
>JAGREN010000054.1:11569-13360 GCA_020446505.1 Novosphingobium sp.
CAAAGGCCCCGGCAGCGTTGCTCGGTCTTGAGAAAGGCCCACTTTCCCTTCGTCCTCGCGCCTCGCCGGAGCCTTTGACAGCCCAACCGTGATCCGCGTGGAATTCGTCCACGCCGCCTAGGCCAGGCTCATCGACCGGAGTGCGCGAGCCGGCACTTTTTGCTATGTCGTTCGTTGTGTTCGAAGTGCGTGAAACCGCAACGGGAGATGTGCTCATGCGAACCGGAGTGCCGAGCGGCTTTTTCGTCCGTTTTGCCTGCCTTTGGCGACGCTGCGCGGGTGTGTGAAAATTTCCTGATACGCACCCGATTTCACTTGCGATTCATGTTCGCAAGCCTATATCCGCCCCTCGCTGCCCCATGGGGACTTCCAACCGCAAGGCAGCTTTAGTGTTGAACATCACCGTTGGGGGTCCCTTGAGTTGCACCATCACCTTGACGCACCGGCTGTAGTCCGCGCTCTCGCGCCGGACGAACCTGTTATCCTCAACCGCCCGCACGCTGCTGCGCGCGCTGCCCGCTTCTTTGTCGAGAAGTTTCCGGGCAAGACGCTCTATGCGGTGAAGGCCAATCCCTCGCCTGACCTGCTCAAGGTCCTGTGGGCTTCGGGCGTGACGCATTTCGACGTCGCCTCGATTGCCGAGGTGCGGCTTGTGCGCGCGACGTTGCCCGAAGCGACCCTCTGCTTCATGCACCCGGTAAAGACCGCGCGCGCCATTCGCGAGGCCTATTTCGAGCATGGCGTGAAGACCTTCAGCCTCGATACCCACGAGGAACTGGCCAAGATCGTCGAGGCGACCGACCATGCGTCGGACCTGCGCCTGTGCGTGCGCCTGCGCGTCTCGTCCGAATATGCCGAGCTGAGCCTTGCTTCCAAGTTCGGCTGCGACCTCACCGAAGCCGGCGCGCTGCTGCAGGCGACCCGTCAGGTGGCGGACTGGCTCGGCGTGTGTTTCCACGTCGGCAGCCAGGCGATGAGCCCGTTTGCCTATGTCCAGGCGCTCGACCGCGTGCGCGCTGCGATTGCCGATGCCAGCGTCGTGATCGACATGATCGACGTCGGTGGAGGCTTCCCCTCGGTCTATCCGGGCATGGAGCCGCCGCCGCTCGAGGATTACTTCGAGATCATCCACCGCCACTTCTACGCCCTGCCGATCGCCTACAACGCCGAACTGTGGTGCGAGCCGGGCCGGGCGCTCTGCGCGGAATACAACTCGCTGATCGTCAAGGTCGAGAAGCGGCGTGGCGACGAGCTTTATATCAACGACGGAGCCTATGGCGCCCTCTACGATGCCGCGCACGTTGCTTGGCGTTTCCCGGTGCGCTGCCTCAACGGCGATCGGGCTGGCGAGGCCACCGCCTTTTCGTTCTACGGCCCGACCTGCGACGACGCTGACTTCATGGAAGGGCCGTTCACGCTTCCTTCCGACATTGCCGCTGGCGACTATATCGAGATCGGCATGCTCGGCGCCTATGGTGCCGCCATGCGCACGGCCTTCAACGGCTTTGGCCAGGGCGACGTGATCGAAGTGATGGACGAGCCGATGGCGAGCCTGTTCGATGGCAGCCGCCAGCGCGAGGCGCGCGACAATGTGGTGAGCCTTCGCTGATCTTGTTCTGGCACCGAAACTGAACGATATTCCGCGTCGCTTCCCTGTTGGAGGCGGCGCGGTTTTCATTTGGAGGATGGATTTGGAGGGCAGAATGGAACGGGCAAACCTGTTGCGCGGCATGTTGAGCCTCTCGCCGCTCGTCCCTGTCGCCATCTCGTGACGTGACCCCCTGATTTTCC
>JAGREN010000177.1 GCA_020446505.1 Novosphingobium sp.
ATCGAGATGGACAAGGTGTGCGAGCCGGTCATTCGCCGACGGGCAGAACGGCATCTTGAGAAGGGTCGCATCGTTATCTTCGCCGCTGGCGTTGGCGCGCCCTACTTCACCACCGATTCCGGCGCGGCGCTGCGCGCTGCGGAGATGCGCTGCGACGCGCTGCTCAAGGGCACGAGCGTCGATGGCGTCTACGACAGCGATCCCAAGAAGAACGCGGAGGCCAAGCGGTACGAGACAGTCGACTACGACACGGTGCTGGCCGAGAACCTGAAAGTCATGGACGCCAGCGCCGTGGCCTTGTGCCGCGACAATTCCATACCCATCGTGGTCTTTTCGATCCGCGAGAGAGGCAACCTTGCCCGCGTTCTGCGCGGCGAGGGTGTCCAGACGATAGTGCAGGAGGAGGCTTGAAATGGCCAAATACGACAAGGCCGATCTTGAACGGCGCATGGAAGGAGCCGTGGAATCGCTCAAGAGCGACTTCTCCGGCCTGCGCACCGGACGAGCCAACGTGACGCTGCTCGATCCGGTGACGGTCGAGGTCTACGGTTCGCAGATGCCGCTCAACCAGGTGGCCTCGGTCTCCGCGCCCGAACCGCGCATGCTGTCGGTGCAGGTGTGGGACAAGTCGAACATCCAGCCGGTCGAGAAGGCAATCCGCTCGGCAGGGCTGGGGCTCAACCCGATCAACGACGGCAATACGATCCGCCTGCCGATTCCGGACCTGACCGAGGAACGCCGCAAGGAACTGGCCAAGCTCGCCGGTACCTATGCCGAGAACGCGCGCATCGCGATCCGCAACGTGCGCCGCGATGGAAACGATGCGCTCAAGGAAGACGAGAAGAAGAAGGAAATCTCCGAGGACGACCGCAAGCGCGGTGAGGAAGAGGTCCAGAAGCTGACCGATCGCATGATCAAGTCGGTCGACGAGGAACTGGCCCGCAAGGAAAAGGACATCCTCAGCCAGTGAGCATGCCTGCCGCCACGTCGGGCGGCCCGGACGAGGGCCGCGCGCGCCATGTGGCGATCATCATGGATGGCAACGGGCGCTGGGCCAAAAAGCGCCACCTGCCGCGTGCGGTAGGGCATCAGCGCGGCGTCGAAGCCGTGCGGGCCGTGGTGCGCGGGGCCAAGGGGCTGGGGCTTGAGGCGCTGACGCTCTATGCCTTCTCCACCGAGAACTGGCGGCGGCCCGACGACGAGATTTCCGACCTCATGGGCCTGATGAAGCGGTTCATCCTGTCCGATCTCGAAGAGATGGCCAGCAACAACATCCGGCTGAAAATCATCGGCGATTACAAGGCATTCAAGCCCGATGTTGTCGAACTGATCGAAGGCGCGTTGGCTCGCACCGCTGCAAACACCGGCACGACGATTGCCGTGGCGCTGAATTACGGCTCGATGGACGAGATCGCGCGTGCTGCCACCAGGGCGGCGGCCGAGGGGCCGATCACGCCCGAGTCGATAGCCGCCCACCTCGATACCGCTGACCTGCCGCCGCTCGACCTGCTGATCCGCACATCCGGCGAAGAACGGCTGTCGAACTTCCTGCTCTGGCAGGCTGCCTATGCGGAGCTGTGGTTCACCGAGGTGCTCTGGCCGGATTTCACTGCCGAACACCTGAAGGAGGCGCTCGATGCCTTTGCCGGGCGAGAGAGGCGCTATGGCGGGCGGTGATCCACTAAGGTTCGTCATGCTGAACTCGTTTCAGCATCCATCCCGCCTGAACGCACCGAGTGTGCCGGGGGGCACATGGACCCTGAAACAAGTTCAGGGTGACATATTTGGGCTGGCGGTCTGAAAATGGAGCCAGCGGCACCCAGCAAGACCGCCGACCTCGGCAAGCGCACGGTGACGGCGCTGGTTATGCTCGCCGTATCGGGATTTGCGCTGTGGGCGGGCGGGATGGCCTGGCTGGTCTTCGTGCTGGTGATCGGCATGGGCGTCTGGTTTGAATGGTCGACCCTGTGTCTGCTGATGTTTCCGCCGAGTGGGAAGCGAACGGCCTGGCGCTATGCCGGCGCGGTCTATTGCGGGATCGCCTGCGCGGTACTGCTGGCGCTGAGGGACCTGCCGATGGGCATGTTCTGGGTGCTGATGGTGGTCGGAGCCGTGATTGGCACCGATATTGGCGCCTATGCGCTCGGGCGGCTGATCGGCGGCCCGAAGATCGCTCCAGGCATCAGTCCGTCGAAGACATGGGCCGGGCTCGTCGGAGGCATGATCGGGTCTGCGCTGGTCATCAGTCTGCTGGTCTCGCGCATGACAGACCCAGCTTTCAACAGCCTCTTCATGGAAAACGCAGGCTCTTCCCATGACACCTATCAGGTGGTGGTGACGCCGATGGGCAGTCCGCTGACCTTTGCGATTGCAGGCGCGCTGATTGCCGTGGTCGCCCAGATCGGCGACTTTTTCGAAAGCTGGATGAAGCGCAAGGCAGGCGTGAAGGACTCCGGCACCCTGCTACCCGGCCACGGCGGGCTGTTCGACCGGGTCGACGGTCTGCTACTGGTGCTGGTCGTGATTGGAAATGTCATCCTGATCGGCGAGATCGTGGGCCGATGACCCTGCGCTCGATCTCGATCCTCGGTGCGACCGGGTCAGTCGGCGCATCGACGCTGGACCTGATCGGACGCGAGCGCGACAAATGGCGTGTCGTGGCCCTTACGGCCAACGGCAATGCCGCCGAACTGGCGCGGCTGGCGTTGCAATTTCAGCCGGAGATTGCGGTCCTCGCCGACGAGTCCAGGCTTCCCGAACTGCGCGAGGCACTGGCAGGAACCGGCATCGAGGCGTCGGCGGGGCGCGATGCCCTGATCGAGGCCGCCTCGCGCCCGGTCGACCTCACGCTCGCCGCTATCGTCGGTTGCGCGGGCCTCGCACCGACCATGGCCGCGATCGAGCAGGGCGGCACGGTCGCTCTCGCCAACAAGGAAGCGCTGGTTTCGGCAGGCGAGGTCATGACCGCCGCCGTCGCGAAACACGGCGCGACGCTGTTACCAGTCGATTCCGAGCACAACGCGATCTTCCAGTGCCTTGCCGGCAATGACCTTGCGCAGGTTCGCAAGATCACCCTGACGGCCAGCGGCGGCCCGTTCCGCACATGGAGCGCAGAGCAGCTCGCCGCTGCCACGCCGGAACAGGCGGTCAAGCATCCCAACTGGGACATGGGCGCCAAGATCAGCATCGATTCGGCGACGATGATGAACAAGG
>JAGREN010000055.1 GCA_020446505.1 Novosphingobium sp.
AGCTCTCGGCGCAGTCGCCGCCCTGGAGCAGGAAACCGCGACCGGCGGCCACTTCGGCGAGATCCGCCTTGAGCGCGCGCGCTTCGCCCGCGAAGACCAGCGGCGGAAACTTCGCCAGGGTGCCCTCGACGCCCGAAAGTTCGCTCATGTCCTCATAGACGGGGAGATGCCGCGCCTCGTGCGCCTTCCATCCGTCCGGTTGCCAGTTGCTTGCCACTTCAGTCTCCTTGTGGCCCCGACAGGTAGTTATCCACAAGGCCGGGGCAAGGGGCGGCCTTTAGACCTGCTTGTCGGCAAATGCAAAGATCGCATCGGCGAAGTCAGGCCGCACGGAATACAGGCGCGCGCAGCATCTGAGCGAAGCCCGAAGCGCGATGCGAGAGCATCGCTGCGCTTCGGACCTACTTCGCCATCATCTCACCGCCAGCCTGATCCTCGGGCAGCACGGCCAGCCGCCAGCTCTTGCCCTTGGCCAGATAGCGGGCGGCGAGCGCCTGCATCGCTTGCGGGCTGGTCTTGGTATAGTCGTTCAGGATCGTGCGGATCGAGCCGATGCGCTGCGCATCCTGCGTCGCGCCTTCCAGTTCCTGCATGAAGAAGCCCGAGCTGGAAGCCGCGCGGGTCACCTGCTGGCGCAGCGGCTCCAAAACGCGCTCAAGCTCGTCGCTGGTTGCCGGATGGGCGATGAGGTCAGCGGCGATTTCCTCCGCTACCTTGAAGAACACCGGTACATCCTTGGGAGCGACCTGCGCCACCGCAGTGATCGAACCACCCGCCTGAAGATCGACCGGCCAGGTCGAATAGACATAGGGCGCATAGCTGACGCCCAGCTTCTCGCGCACGCCGTCGAGCAGGCGGTTGGTGAAAAGCTGCGAGAGGATTTCGAGCTGGCGCGATTCGGCAATTCCCACCGAGCCACCGCCAGTCGGCCACGACACCACAGCCGCTGCCTGTTCCTCGTCTCCGCGATGCGACAGCACGATGGTCTCGTCGCTCGGCACGCCGCCACTAATGGCTGGCGTCGCTGGCGCAGAAGCCTGCGCGGCGCGCGGCGGCAAGGCACCGAAGGTGCGCTGCAGGGCCGCGACCGCATCGACCATCTCGAAATCGCCGAAGATCTGCACTTCGATCGGACCGCTCGCCAGCGCCTTTTCCCAGACACGGCGGAACTGGGCCGGGGTCGTCGTCTCGATCTGCGACGGCGTCGGCGTCAGGAAGCGGCGATCACGCCCGCGCTGGAAAAACTCAAGGTCGCGCTGCAACACGCCTTGCGGCGAGGTCGCATAGGTTTCGTACTGGAGCCGTGCCGCCGCTCGCGCGCGCTGCACCGGGTTTTCGTCCCAGCGCGGCAAGGCGAGCTTGGCCGCGAACAGATAGAGCTGGTCGGCAAGATCGGCAGGCCGCGTCTCGGCGGAAAATTCAAAGGCAGCGTCCTTGACCTCGAAATCGAAGCCGAGCTTGCGCCCCGTCGCGATCTGGTCGAGCTCTTCCTGGCCGAGGCTTGCGACGCCGGACCCGACCAGCGCCATCTCGCCCAGCGTGATATAGGGCGCATCTTGCGGCGCGAAGCCGCGATAGCCGTTGCCGAAACGCACCTTCACCGTCACCCGGCCCGGCTCTTCCTTGACCGGCCAGAGCATCGCCTTGACCCCGTTGGCCAATTCAAGCTGGGCAATGTCGAGCACGCCGATCTGCCCGAACTGCGCCACCCGGCCCGGCTTGCCGATGGCGGGAAGCTGGTCGAAGGCGATGGTCGAGGCCGAGGGTCGGGCCTGAATGTCGGGGCGGACTGTCGCCAGCATGGCCTGACGCAACTGCGCATCGTTCGCCTCGCCCGTCTTGGGCGTTACATAGAGCGCGCGGGTGACTTCTCCGGCAAAAAGCTGGCGCGTATGCTGCTGGACCGCCTCCGGCGTGAACAGCGGGATCGACGAGCGGAAGATGCGCAGCACGTCGTTGGGCGCCGCGACCGTCTCGCGAATGTCGAGCGCATTTACGAGGTCATCCGCCAGCTTCGCACCCGGCAGGAGCCGCTGCTGTTCAACCGGAACCTGAAAGGCCACGTCAAGCTCGGCAGCCTCGCGTGCGATTTCTTCCCGGCTGGGCGGGTGCGCGAGCGCGTCGGCGATCACCGCGCGCACGTCCTGCAGCGCGCCCTGCCAGTCTTCGGTCAGCGGCGTCACGGTCACGAAGGTCGCGTCGACCGAACGGCTGACATCGTCCTGTGCGACCTGCGCGACGAGGTAGCTCGCCCCCGCGCGAGCTCGCGATTCAAGCCGGCGGTTGAGGATCGACTGGGCGAGTGCGTCGATCATCAGGCCCTGGTTGTAGGCGATGGTATCGTTGACCGGGCGCCACGGCCGCAGCACCGCCCAGGTGATGCCGCGCGGCAGGTCGGGCTCGACCATGACGGCTGCCTTGCCGACAGGATTGGCAGGGTCTGCCCCGGCCGGCCGAACCGGATCGCCGAACGAAGGTGCGGGCGTTGGCGTGCCTGCCACTTTCCAGCCGGAAAACCATTTGCGGACCAGCGCTTCCAGTTGCTTGGGATCGTCTCCGCCAGCCACCACGACCACCACGTTTTCGGGCCGATACCAGCGCGAATAGAAGGCGCGCACGCTCTGCGACGTGGCAGCCTTCAGCGATTCGGGCGTGCCGATGGGCGAGCGTTCGGCGAGCGGCTGCCCCTCGTAGAAATTCGTACGCATGGCTTCCTGCACGCGCTTGGCCGCGCCGCCGCGCTCGCGCATTTCGGCGAGCACGATCGGAACGTCAGCCTTCAGGTTGGCATCGCTGAGAGTCGGCGCCGTGACCATGCCCGAAAGCAGCTTGAACGTCTCGTCCAGCGAAGCGGGCGTCGCATTGGGCAGGTCGAGCTTGTAGACAGTCTGGGTGGTCGAGGTCTCGGCATTGGTGTCGCTGCCGAACGAGGCTCCGAGCCGCTGCCAGGTCGCGATGGCCGCGCCGTCTGCCAGATACTTCGACTGCCGGAACAGCAGGTGTTCGAGCAGGTGGGCATAGCCTTCCTCGCCATTGCGCTCGTAGAGCGATCCGGCATCGACTCGGATGCGGATGGAAACCTGCCCCGGCGGCACGCCATTAGGCCGCACCGCATAGCGCAATCCGTTGGGAAGCTCGCCGAATGTCCAGTCCGGATCGGGCGGAACGTCGCTGTTCTTGTAGAGCCAAGGAACGTCCGGCGCGGCACTTGCCGGCGCAACGAATGACAGGACGGCGCAGACGGCGGCAAGGCAGGCCGCCAGGAGCTTTCTGGATAGCATGTCGGGTCTATAGGGCTCCCGCTCGTTAAGGGCCAGTGAACAGTGGCGAAGACTACGATGCCTTGACCATGGCGCGCCGAAGCCTAAATCGGGACGATCATGTACATTGAAACCGAAACCACGCCGAACCCGGCCACTCTCAAGTTTCTGCCCGGCCGTCAGGTCATGGCCTCCGGTACGCGCGACTTTGCTTCGCCCGAAGACGCCTCTGCCTCGCCGCTGGCCGAGGCGCTGTTCGATCTTGGCGACGTGACCGGCGTGTTCTTCGGCAGCGACTTCATTTCGGTGTCCGTCGCGCCCGGCGTCGAATGGGCGCAGATGAAGCCGCAGGTCGTGGCCATGCTGCTCGATCACTTCGTCTCCGAAGCGCCCCTGTTTGCAGGCGGCGATGCGTCGGGCTTTTCGGTGCCTGCCGATGACGATGCCGATTTCGGAGAAGACCCCGCCGACGCGGATGTCGTCGCGCAGATCAAGGATCTGATCGAAACGCGGGTGCGCCCCGCGGTCGCCGGTGACGGTGGCGATATTGTCTATCGCGGCTTTCGCGAAGGCGTGGTCTTCCTGACCATGCAAGGCGCCTGCGCAGGCTGCCCTTCCTCTACAGCGACGCTCAAGCAGGGCATCGAGAGCCTGCTCAAGCACTACGTCCCCGAAGTCAGCGAAGTGCGCGCCGCCTAGCGCGGACAAGCCCTGGGGCGACAATGCGCACCCTCGTTCTGGACTGTTCGACCGAAGCATGCTCGGCCGCGCTGTTAGACGGGCATGAGCTTGTCGACGGGCGCTACGAACTGCTCGGACGCGGCCATGCCGAACGGCTGGTGCCAATGATCGCCGAACTGCCGGACAAGGGCCGTGCCCAGCGCGTGATCGCCGGACTGGGACCGGGCAGCTTTACCGGCGTGCGCGTCGCGATCGCCACTGCGCGTGCGCTGGCCTTCGCATGGGGAAGCGACACTTCCGGTTTTCCCACTCTCGCACTGGTAGCGGCAATGGCACGCAAACAGGCTGGCGATGGTCCCGTAAGCGTCGCAATGAAAGGCGGGCACGGCGAGTGGTTCGTCGAAAACTTCGATGCGGACGGTGAAAGCTCGACTCCGCTGGCCTCGCTCGCGCCGGGCGAGGCTGTCGGGTTCGCCAGCGAGCAGGTCGTTGCCGGCAACATGGCCCAAGCACTCGTCTCCTTGCGCGGCGCCGGCACACCACTGGACATCCTTCCGGATGCCCGCGCCTTTGCCATGCTCCCCGCGTCTGTGTTGGTCGATCGGCTCGATCCGATTTACGGGCGCGGACCTGACGCAAAATTGCCGGGAGCGGCCTGATGCGCGCGGACCTTCGTCAGGACCTGCCCCGGCTCATGGCTGTCATGGTGTCGGCATTCGAGCCGACCTGGGGCGAGGCATGGACCAAGCGGCAGGTCGAGGATTCATTGCTTACCAGCCTGTGCCGCTATTTCCTGATCTCGCCGAGAGGCTTGCCTGTCGCTCCGGACGAACAGGCCGCGGGCTTTACGCTTTCACGCTCGATCGCGGGCGAAACGGAGTTGCTCCTGCTTGCAGTCGATCCACAGTTTCGGCGACAGGGACTTGGGGCGCTTCTGGTCCAGCAACTTATTGAAGAAACACGAGACCAGGCCGGAACCCGAATTTTTCTAGAAATGCGCAAGGGCAATCCCGCAGAGCACCTCTATCGGAACCTTGGTTTTGTTCCCGTTGGTGAACGGCCCAACTATTACAAGACCACTTCCGGCGAGCGAATAGACGCGGTTACTTTCGCCCTACCAATCTGAACCGCTGTTACAAGATTGTCCTTGTATTGAGCAGGGCGAGCGCCTAGTTCGGCAGCCAATCCGGAGACGGAAAACCGCGCAGTTCCGGGTCGCATCAAGAGGATAAAATGGACATCGATACAATCGACATGACCGAGACGCTCATCACGCTTACGTCAGACATCGTTGCTGCTCACGTCAGCAACAATAATGTAAGCGGGGAAGAGCTTCCATCTTTGATTACCAATGTTTACGGTGCACTTGCCGGCCTGGGACATGTTCCGGTTCCGGTAGAGGAACGCCCCGAACCGCCCGTATCCATTCGCGCTTCCGTCAAGCCCGACTACATCGTCTGCCTTGAAGACGGCAAGAAACTCAAGATGTTGAAGCGTCATTTGATGACGCATTACGGCATGACCCCCGAGCAGTATCGTCAGCGCTGGAATCTTCCCTCGGATTACCCGATGGTTGCGCCGAACTACGCTGAAAAGCGCCGCGAACTCGCAAAGAAGATCGGCCTCGGCCGCAAGCCGGGCATCAAGCGCGGCCGCAAGCCCAAGGCGCAGAGCTAATCCGGATATACCGGAACGCGCCTCATCGCGTGTTCCGGTAGCATTCCAGGATAAGGCAGCGCCATCGCGCTTGTGAAGAACTGCAGCCCGCCTTAAGGTACGGCCAAGGTATTCCAAGCGGACAGGTCACTCTTGCATCAGCCGATCGACATCGAAGCCCTTTGCGCCGAACGCGGACTGCGCATAACCGAGCAGCGCAGGATCATCGCGAGGGTCTTGTCGGAAAGCGACGACCATCCCGATGTCGAGGAGCTGCACCAGCGCGCCAGCCGCCTCGATTCCGGCATTTCGATCGCTACGGTCTACCGTACTGTCCGCCTTTTCGAGGAAGCGGGCATCCTCGACCGGCACGATTTCGGCGACGGTCGCGCACGGTACGAAGCTGCTCCCGAAGCGCATCACGACCACATGATCGATGTCGAGACCGGCCGGGTCATCGAATTCGTCGATCCCGAACTGGAAGCCTTGCAGCGCCAGATTGCCGAACGCCTCGGCTTCCGGCTGGTCGATCATCGCATGGAGCTGTTCGGCGTCCGGATCGACCGGGAAGGTGACACACCCGGAGAATGAGCGGGGAGAGCGAGCGCCGCGGCTTGTTTGGCTGGGCGCTGATTGTGGCGCGCAGTCTTGCTCTGGTCGTCTGGCTCCTGCTGGCGCTTCCGCTGTTCGCGATTTGCCACCCATTCTCAGACCGGAACCCGGTCCCCCGCCTGTTTTTCGCGGGCGTCAATCTGATCCTCGGGCTCAGGATCAGTGTCGCAGGCGAACCTCTTCAGCGCGGCGCCTTTCTCATTTCCAACCATGTGAGCTGGCTCGACATTCCGGCGCTCGGTGCTGTTACGGGAACCGCCTTCATCGCCAATGACGGTCTGGTCGCGCACGGCTGGCTGCACTGGCTGTGCCGTCTCAACGATACCGTCTTTGTCGCGCGCCATGACCGCAGGAGCGTCGCGCTTCAGGTCGAACAGGTGCGCGAGGCGATCAGCGAGAACGGTGCGCTCACCATCTTCGCCGAGGGAACCACCAGTGACGGAACGAGGTTCCTGCCGTTCAAGTCCTCGCTGCTGTCGGCCCTGACTCCGGTGCCGAAGGGAGTCGCCGTCCACCCGGTATGGCTCGATTATGGTCCGCAGCCACAGCGCATCGCGTGGGTCGGCGACGAACCCGGCGGCCAGAACTACCTGATGATCGCGTCACGCTGGCGAGCGGTCCGGCTAACCGTGCACTTGCTGCCAGCCCTCGCGCTGGACGATCTTGCCGACCGCAAGACGATTGCTGCGGCAGCCCTCAATGCGCTGACGGCAGCGCGCACCTAGCGCGTGGCGTTGTAGGCGAGCTGGTCCTGGTTCAGCTGGAATCCGAGCAGCAGTTCGAACTCGGCGCGAGCCAGCGCGGCCTTCACGTCCGGTTCGTTGAGCGGATCGACGGCAGCGTCCGCCTCGCCTGCCTTGCGCTTGCGGGTGATCTTTTCCCGTATCTCCGCCGGGAGCGTCGCCTCTGCCGCATCGACGTAGGCCGAACCGCTTCCCGAAGCCGAGGCGCGCTCCTGCCCGTCGGCGAAAGAGATGGTCACCTGGCCGACTCGCTTGCTGACAGGCTCGCTGCCTCCGCGCACGACCGAAACGAAATAGGGCAGAGTCACCTGCCGGGCGCCACGGGTGTCAGTACGCTTGGCCTGAACGTCGAACGAAACGCTCGACATGATCTGATCGGTACCTTCGGAACACTGCGAGCGTACGTTGGTCATCACGGCCACAACGTCGATGTTGTCCGCGGTCTTCTGCCCGGAAGGACCGAACAAGGTAACGTCGCCGGTGAAATTCGGAATACCGACGGCGGGACAGCGCGAGCGAACCGCGGTCACGCCAACTCCCTCGTCGACGACCAGTTCGCCGCGCGTCTTGCAGCCGGCAAGCCCGCCGATGGCCGTTGCGCAAACCAGCGCGGTCAGGGTGAGGCGAGTGCGGGAGTTCATGTGGCGTCCTCGAAATGAATTGCGCTTGCCCTAGCGAGTGGGCCGGGAAAACGCTAGTGGCCGCATCATGAATGCGTCATTATCCGCCGAAAGGCCGCCCCTGCGCGTGCTGATCGCCGCTCCGCGCGGTTTTTGCGCCGGTGTGGAACGGGCAATCGAGATCGTTGAAAAGGCGCTCGTTCGCTATGGCCCGCCTGTCTATGTGCGCCACGAGATCGTTCACAACCGCTTCGTCGTGGACAGTCTCAAGGCCAAGGGCGCAGTGTTCGTCGAGGAACTGGACGAGGTGCCCGACGGTGCGCCGGTGATCTTCAGCGCGCACGGCGTGCCCAAGTCGGTGCCGGCGGCTGCTACCGAGCGCGGGCTGGACTGGCTCGATGCCACCTGCCCGCTTGTCAGCAAGGTTCATCGCGAGGCCGAGCGCCATATCGCGGCAGGTCGCCACATCCTGTTCGTCGGTCATGCCGGGCATCCCGAAGTGGTCGGCACCTTCGGCCAGGTTCCCGAAGGCACCATAACCCTGATCGAAACTCTGGACGACGTGGCCGCCCTGGACTTCGCCAGCGACGCGGCACTCGCCTATCTTACCCAGACCACGCTCTCGGTCGACGACACCGCAGCGATAATCGGCGCGATCAGCGACCGCTTTCCCCAAGTGGCTGGCCCGAAGGCCGAGGACATCTGCTACGCCACCTCGAACCGTCAGGACGCAGTCAAGCGGATCGCGCCCGCAAGCGATCTCGTTCTGGTGATCGGCGCGCCCAACAGCTCCAATTCGCAGCGACTGGTGGAAGTGGCGCAGCGGGCAGGTACGCCCGCCCGGCTGATCCAGCGCGCCACCGAAATCCTGCCTGACTGGCTCGACGGCGTGCGAACGCTTGGCCTGTCCGCCGGTGCTTCCGCGCCCGAGCAACTGGTCCGCGAGGTTATCGACCATCTCGGACAATACCGCGAGGTCAGCGAGGAAGAGACGATCTCCGCTCGCGAGACGATCACGTTCAAGCTCCCGCGCCAGCTCACGGTCTAGTCTCGTGGCGGTCTATACGAATATCGGCGCCGAACAGATGGCGCAGATCATTGCCGAGTTCGACGTCGGCGCACTGGTTTCGGCCAAGGGCATCGCCGAGGGCGTTTCCAACAGCAACTGGCTGGTCGAGACCGAAGGCACCGGAAGTCCTTCGCAGCGCTTCATCCTGACCGTGTACGAAAGCAGGACCGACATCGGCGACCTGCCCTTCTTCCTCGGCCTGCTCGATCACCTTGCCGACCATGGCTGCCCGGTGCCGCGCACGATCCATGACCGCGACAACCGGCCTTTCCGCCTGCATGAAGGCAAGGCTCTGGCGCTGATCGAATTCCTGCCAGGCGTTTCGGTCAGCGAGCCCAGTGCGGCCCAGGCGCGCGCGGTCGGCGCGGCTCTCGCGCAGACCCATCTTGCCGCCGCAAGCTACGACGCGCACCGCGATAACGACATGGGGCTCGCCACCTGGCGCGCGCTGTTGACCGATTGCGGCGAGGCCGGACTTGCCTCGATCAACCCCGATCTCGGACGGATCATCAACGAGGAACTGCCCTTTCTGGCCGACAACTGGCCTGCCGACTTGCCTCGGGGCGTGATCCACGCAGACCTGTTTCCCGACAACGTGCTGATGCGCGGCGACGATGTTGCAGGACTCATCGATTTCTACTTCGCCTGCAACGATCTGCTCGCCTACGACGTTGCCGTGACACATGCAGCATGGTGCTTCTCTTCCGACGGCAGGCGTTTCGACACGGCGCTGTCGCACGCGCTTCTCGAAGGTTACGAAAGTGTCCGGCCGCTGGCCGACGAGGAACGACGGGCGCTTCCCATTCTGGCACGCGGGGCGGCAATGCGCTTTATCGCCACGCGCGCCTATGATTGGCTGCATACGCCGGACGATGCGCTGGTGACGCGCAAGGATCCCCTGGCTTTCGCGCGAAGGCTGGCGTTCTATGCCGACCCGGCCAATTCCGGGATTTTCGCGGGCGGACCGGATGGCACACAGACGGAAACAGAATGAAGTCTATCGAGATATTCACTGATGGCGCCTGCAAGGGCAATCCCGGCCCCGGCGGTTGGGCCGCCCTGTTGCGCATGGGCAAGCACGAGAAGGAGCTGGTCGGCTCCGATCCGGACACCACCAATAACCGCATGGAAATGCTAGCGGTCATCAAGGCGCTTAACGCCCTGATCGAACCGTGCGCGATTACGCTGCACACCGACAGCCGCTACGTCATCGACGGCATGACCAAATGGGTCGAAGGCTGGCAGAAAAAAGGCTGGGTCAACGCCAGCAAGAAGCCGGTCAAGAACGCCGACCTGTGGCACGACCTGATCGAGGCGGCAGCGCGCCACTCGATCGCATGGGAATGGGTGCGCGGCCACAACGGCCACCCGGAAAACGAACGGGTGGACAAGCTGGCCAGCGACGCCGCCAGTGCAGCGTCCCCGGCCTGACTAGCGCGTCTATTCTGCCGATTTGTCGACGATTTCCGCGCCCGGTCCGTTCTTGAGGATCGACTGGATCGCGTTCTTGGCGCTGGCCTTGCTGGAATAGCCCTCGGTCCAGAACATCGTTTCCGAATTGTGGCAGAAATAGGCGACGAATTCGCCCTTCTTGTTCTTCCTGATTTCGAAACGGTGAGCCATTGCTTTCTATCTCCCAGGCGAATCGTTCAATAGCGCAGGCAGGCTATCGTCTTGGGAGCGTCACGCAAACCTGTTTGGCGAAAAAGGTTGCGGATTTACGGGCATTTGTCCCCCGCCGGTTAACAGCGCAGCGCCGATCGTGGCGGCGGCAGGTGCAGTCTGGATGCCAAAGCCTCCCTGCCCCGCGAACCAGAAGAAGCGTGGCTCGGCGGGATCGAAGCCATAGACCGGCAGACGATCCGGCGCGAAACTGCGCAATCCTGCCCAGCGATGAGTCACTCGCTCGATCTTCCAGTCGACCACATGGCCGAAACGTTCGATGGCAAGCGCCACGTCGATTTCCTCGGGCGCGGCGTCACATGGCGGGCTTTGCGTCTCGTCGTGCGGGCTGAGCCAGACGCCTCCTGCCTCGGGCTTGAAGTAGAACTTCTCGGCGACGTCGAGCACCAGCGGCATGTCAGTCGGCGGAGCAGGCACGACGGCAAGTTGTGCGATGGTGCGGCGATAGGGTGTGATGCCAAGCGGTCGCACTCCTGCCGCGAGCGCGACTTCGTCGGCCCATGCTCCGGCAGCATTGACCAGCGCGTCGCAGGTCAGCCGCTCACCGCTGGCCAGTTCGACCGACCAGCCGGTGGCATTCCGGCTTGCCGAGACAAGGCGGGCGCGGGTGCGCAGCTCGACACCGCCACGTTTCGCTTCGGACAGGTAATGCTGATGCAGGGCCGCGACGTCGATATCGGCGCAGCTCGGCTCGTATGCACCGTGTGACCAGCCGGGACAGAGGCCGGGGACAAGCGCCTCAAGCCCGGCCCGGTCCAGTCGCTGGACTGCGACGCCAAGTGCCGAGAATTCGGCCGCAAAACGAGCGACATCTTCCGCCTGTTCGTCCCGCCCGACAGTCAAGGCGCCGCGCTGGCGCAGGAAACCGCCTTGGCGCAAAAACGGCCCCGATGCGGCGGTAAGCGGCTGAATCTGCGGCCCGCCATAGCTCTCTGTCCAGAAAGCAGCCGAACGCCCGGTGGAGTGATAACCGGGCGTGTCCTCGGCATCTAGCAAAACGACACGGCCCTGCCCGGCAATTCCTGCGGCAAGCGAAGCGCCGGCGATACCCGCGCCGACAATGGCAATGTCGAAATGCTCGCTCATTTGCCTGCCGGTGCCGCGCCATCCAGAAAGGCATCGATATCGGCGAGCGCCGCCTCGCGAACCGCATCGCCTTCGCGCAGGATCTCGTGCCGCGCTTCCTTGCCGAACACGACAAGCCTGGCATTGGCCAGCCGATCGGCGACCTTGCGGGTCGCGCGCCAGGATACGAGCCGATCTGCGCTCGTCGCCAGTATCAGGACCGGGGTGCGCACTTTTTCGAGAACCGCGCGCGGCAGCACCTCGTTCATCGACGCATAGGAGCGTTCGATCCAGCCCCAGCTCGGCGGGCCAAGCGCCAGCTCCGGCCGCTCCACTCTCCACCAGGCCTCGTCGGCATAGCGTTCCTCATCGTGGGTCAGCAGGTGAAAGCGGTCACCCGGCACCTTGTCGGGCCGCTCCGCACCTTTCCACGCAGGCGTTGTCGCGCCGCGCATGGCGACCATGATCCTTGCGAACAGGTGCAGCGCCCAGCGCGGCAGCCATTCCGGTCGCAACCCGAACATCGGCGCGGAAAAGACCACGGCATCGGGCCTGACCAGTCCGTGAGCCAGAGCGCCGAGAGCGATCAGCCCGCCCATCGAATGCGCGACCAGCACTTGCGGCCCCGCGGCGCTGGCCGACCAGTCGCGCCAGAACGCCTCCAGATCACCCTCCCATATGTGGTAATCCCTTATGTGCCCGGTGAAGCCGTCCGGCGTCATTCGCCCCGAAAATGCCTGCCCGCGCCAGTCGAGCGCGGTGATGCACCAGCCCTTGTCATGCCAGTGACTGATGGCGTCGAGCCACTTCTCGTAGAAGTCCCCCCGGCCGGGCAGGAACAGCAGCGAACCGCGCGATTGCGCCTCGCACGGCCAGTCGATCCTGCGGATTTCCTGCCCATCGGGCGCACGCCAGAAGGTTTCGCGCGCGCTATCGGGTATCGCGCGACGATCAATCCCGACGCCAACGGCGGACTGCGCGTCTAAGTGGCTAATACCGGCCTCTCGTCGTTGGTTACTTTTTGGTAAGTCATCACCGTTAGAGCTTCCTCCAATCAGGGGGAATTCTCGAAATGCAGGGCGGTATCTTCACCTACGCATTGCTTGCGGCCTTGGCAACGGGGCTGCTGATAGCCGCGTTCACAGACCTGCGCCGCCGGGAAATCGACAACTGGCTCACGACCGCAATCGCGCTTGGCGCGCCGCTGTTCTGGCTTTCGAGCGGCCTCTCGTTCGAGGCTATGGGCATCCAGGTCGTTATCGCGCTCGCCACCTTCGCCGTCCTGTTCGTGCTGTTCGCACTGAACCTGATGGGCGGCGGCGACGTGAAACTGCTGACCGCACTCTCGCTGTGGATCGCACCCTTGTGGTTCGCCCGCCTCATCATCGTCATGGCCTTGGTCGGCGGACTGCTGACGCTGGTGTTCGGCGCGATCCACCTGGCTCGCCGCAAACCGGGCAAGGTTGCAGTGCCTTATGGCATCGCAATTTCCGCCGCCGGCCTTTGGGTGCTCGTCAGTCAGCATCTCATACCACTGAAATCAGGAGGATTTTTCGGATGAACCTGATTTTAACCAATCCAATGCAACTTCACGGTTCGAATACAGGGAACCTTTCAGGGGGCTTCGAAAGCCATGGATAAGAAGAAACTGCTGCTGCTGGTTGCCGCGCTACTCGTCGCGGTCGGAACGGCCTTCGCGGCGCGATCACTTTTCATGGGCGCTTCGACGCCCCAGGCGCAGGCCAAGGTCGAGCCGGCCGGACCGAAAGTCCTCGTCGCTCAGCGCGCCCTGCCTACCGGCACGATCATCACGGCTGACTCGATCAATTTCGAGGACTGGCCCGAAGAGCTGGTCAAGGACGCCTACTTCATCGACGGCGAAGCCGACATGACCAAGCTGCTCGGCACTGTCGTCCGCTTCCCGATCACGGCAGGCCAGCCGGTTACCCAAGGCGCGCTCGTCGCTCCTGGCGACCGTGGCTTCCTTGCTGCGGCTCTCGGCCCCGGCATGCGCGCGGTCACCATCCCGGTTTCGGCCAAGACCGGCGTCGCCGGCTTCGTCTTCCCGGGCGACCGCGTCGACCTCGTCCTGACCCAGACGGTCAGCGGCGAAGGCCAGCCGCTCAAGGCTTCCGAAACGATCCTCAGCAACCTGCGCGTGCTCGCCACCGACCAGTCGACCGAATCGGAAACTGTCGAGGGCAAGACCGTGGTCCGCGCTTTCCGCACCGTCACGCTCGAAGTGACGCCGCGCATCGCCGAGAAGATCGCCGTTGCGCAGACCATCGGCTCGCTCAGCCTCTCGCTGCGCTCGCTGGCGGACAGCCAGGCCCAGCTTGAGCGCGTGATTGCCAGCGGCGACGTCAAGCTGCCTGCCGGTGCGACCAAGGAAGAAGAGGAACTGGCCATCCGTCAGGCGATGAACCGCCCGATCGACGGCAGCACGACCTATGTAACCGGTGGCGACGTCTCGCGCTTCCAGCGCCGCAGCAAGCCCGCGACTGGCGATGAAAAGGCTGCGCAGGCCGCCGCGATGATGACCCAGGCCGTCCAGGCCGCTGCAGCAGCCTCGGGCGTGCCGGCAGCAGCGCCGATGATACCGCGCGGACCGGTCGTCAACGTCACGCGTGGCAAGACCACGATGGCCGTGCCGGTCGGGGGAGCTCAGTGACATGACCATCCACGCGACCAACGCAACCAACGCCACGATTTCCAACGCCTCGGGGGGCAACACCATGAAATCCCGCCTAGTCAAATCGATGCTGAGCGCTGCCTGCGCACTGGCACCCCTGGCGGTGTTCGCACCGGCCACGGCCCAGGCCCAGTCGGTCATCAAGCCCGCCAACGACATCTCGCTGTCGATCGGCAACGGCCAGCTTGTCAGCGTGCCCGGCACCATGACCGACGTGTTCGTCGCCAATGAGGCCATCGCGGACGTTCAGGTCAAGTCGACCAACCAGTTCTACGTCTTCGGCAAGGGCGGCGGCACCACCACCATCTACGCCAGCAATTCGCGTGGCGACATCATCTGGTCGGGCAACATCCGCGTCGGCTCCAACCTCGACAGCGTCGACTCGATGCTCTCGCTGGCGATGCCCGAAGCGCGCATCAGCGTCTCTACGATGGGCAGCGGCACCTTCCTGCTGACCGGCACGGTCAAGTCGCCTGAAGATGCCGCCGAAGCCGAACGCCTCGTCCAGGCCTATGTCGGCAAGGATGCGAACGTCATCAGCCGCCTTTCGATGGCGACCCCGCTGCAGGTGAACCTCCGCGTGCGCTTCGCCGAAGTCAGCCGCACGCTGGTGCGCGAGATCGGCACCAACATCCTGACCAAGGATGCGACCGGTGGCATCCAGTTCGGCGTGGCCCGCGGCCGCACCGGCGCGACCACGATCTCGCCCTACAGCACGACCGGCCTGCCGATGCTCGACGCGTCCGCGGTCTATGGTCTTCCGGCCGGAACGCTCTCGCTGCCGTTCAATCCGCAAACGGGCCAGTTCATCACAGGCGGCACGACCTACGGGTTCAAGGCGCTCGACGGCGCAACCACGCTGGGCCTCGCAGGCAAGCTTGCCGGCCTCGACATCTCCTCGGCGCTCGACCTTGGTGAGCGCGTCGGCCTCGTGACCACGCTGTCGCAACCGAACCTGACCGCGCTTTCGGGCGAATCGGCCGAGTTCCTTGCGGGCGGCGAATTCCCGATCCCGATCAGCCAGGGTCTGGGGGCGACGGCCATCGAATACCGCAAGTACGGTGTCAGCCTGACCTACACGCCGACCGTGCTTTCGAACGGACGCATCTCGATCCGCGTGCGGCCCGAAGTGTCCGAGCTTTCGAGCCAGGGTTCGGTGACGCTCAACGGCTTCCAGATCCCGGCTCTGACCATCCGTCGCGCCGAAACGACCATCGAGCTCGGCTCCGGCCAGAGCTTCATGATCGCGGGTCTGATGAGCAACTATTCGCAGAACAACATCGACAAGACCCCAGGCGCAGGCGACCTGCCGATCCTGGGATCGCTGTTCCGCTCGACCAACTACAAGCGTGGCGAGACGGAGCTGGTGATCGTTGTGACGCCTTACCTCGTCAAGCCGGTCAACGATGGCGACATCGTGCTGCCGACCGACGGCTACAGCGCGCCAAACGAGCTGCAGCGCCTGCTCGGCAATCAGGACACCGGCGGCCAGAAAGGCCCGCTGCGTCCCAAGCCCAGTGTCGCGCCCAGCGCGTCGGACTCGCCCAGCATCAGCGTGGCACCGCTGGACGAGGCGCCCAAGCAGGCCAAGGCCAGCAAATCTTCCAAGCGTGACCGGCGTGCGTCGAGCGACGCGGCCGCTCCCGGCTTCAGCCTGAACTGATCGAGGTGAGACCCATGAAAGCCCTTGCATTCAAGCAGACGCACCGCGCGGCAACTCTCGCGATTGCGACCGCCGCCAGCCTCGTTCTCGCCGGTTGTGGCGGGATGCCCAGCAACCGCTCGCTCTACAGCGTGCACCAGCCGGTGGTCGAACGCGCAAACTACACGTTCGACGTCAACACCGGCGCTGGTGGCCTGAACTATTCGGAACAGAGCCGGCTTGCCGGCTGGTTCGAAGCGATGGACCTGCGCTACGGCGATCGCCTCTCGATCGACGATCCGCTGCGCAGTTCTTCCACCCGTGCGGCGGTTGAAGTCGTTGCCTCGCGCTATGGCGTGATGGTCAGCGACAATGCGCCCACGACTGCCGGCTTCGTCAACGCAGGCACCGCGCGCGTCATCATCACGCGTACGACTGCCTCGGTTCCGGGTTGCCCCGACTGGTCTGCCAAGTCCGACGTCAACCTCGCGAACGCGACCAGCACCAATTACGGTTGCGCGACCAACAGCAATCTTGCCGCCATGATTTCCGATCCGGAAGACCTGGTCCACGGCTCGTCCAACGTCGGCAACACTGTCGTGATGAGCGCCAGCAAGGCGATCGTGACCTACCGCGAGAAGAAAGCGACGGGTGCCGAGAATCTCAAGAAGACCGGGACGGAGAACTAAGTCATGAACGCACCATGGAAAGCAGGCAGCCAAGGCAACCGCGACATGTTCGCTGCCTATCTGTGCGACGAAGCCTCGCTCGACGTCCTGCGTCCCGTCGCCATCGAGATGGGCTGGCAGCCGGAGAAGTGCAACAAAGGCGGCCTTCGCAATGCCGTCCAGTCGCTCTCGATCACGTCCAGCCCGAACATCCTGATGGTCGACCTTTCGGAAAGCGGCGATCCGCTCAACGACATCAACGCACTCGCTGAAGTCTGCGAGCCGGGCACGGTCGTCGTCGCGGTCGGTCAGGTGAATGACGTTCGCCTCTATCGCGACCTCATCGCGAGCGGCATCCACGATTACCTGCTCAAGCCGCTGTCGCCTGCCCAGGTACGCGATGCGCTGTCCCAGGCGCAGGCCGTGTTCACGCAGCCCAAGCATCAGGAAGCTGGCGGCACGCGCCCGCACGTCACCGCAGCCGTCATCGGCACGCGCGGCGGCGTCGGCGCATCGACGATCGCGACCTCGCTCGCCTGGCTGTTCAGTGCCGAGGACAAGCGCCCGACAGCGATGCTCGATCTCGACATCCATTTCGGAACCGGTGCGCTCGCACTCGACCTGGAGCCGGGCCGCGGTCTCACCGACGCGATCGAGAACCCCAGCCGCATCGACGGCCTGTTCATCGAACGCGCCATGATCCGCGCCAACGACAACCTCGCACTGCTGTCTGCGGAAGCGCCGATCAATTCGCCGCTGATGACCGACGGCGCCGCCTTCGTGCAGCTTGAGGAAGAATTCCGTCAGGCGTTCGAAATGACGGTGATCGACCTGCCGCGCAACATGCTGATCAACTTCCCGCAACTGCTGGCCGACGTGAATATCGTTGTGCTTGTCACCGAATACACGCTGGCCTCGGCGCGCGACACGATCCGCATCCTTTCGTGGCTCAAGTCGAACGCCTCGCACGCGCAGGTGATCGTCGTCGCCAACAAGGTCCAGTCGGGCGTGGCAGAAATCAGCAAGGCCGATTTCGAAGCCTCGATCGAGACCTCGGTGCAGATCTCGATCCCCTACGACGCCAGGGCGGCGAGCAATTGCGCCAAGCTTGGCCAGACTTTCTCGGAAGCGAACAGTTCGACCAAGGCCGCTGCCGGTATCCGCGAGGTGGCCGACACCGTCCTTGGAGCCAACGAAGGCGAGGATGGCGCTGCGCGCAAGCCCGCCAAGGCTTCGCTGCTCGGCAAGTTCGACATCAAGTCGATGCTGCCGAAGAAAGACAAGTCCAAGGGCAAGGCAACAGCCGACGCCGGGCCGGTCGACGCAGACTAACGATCAGGCAAGGTCCGGCCCCGGAGTCCCTCCGGCCCGGACCACGCACCGCGACGAGAATTTGAAGAGAAAGGCGAGTAGCGCCGATGTCGATTGTCCAACTCCTGCTCATAGCCGTCGGGCTTATGTCGGTCATGGTGCTCGGCTACTCGTTCCTGTCCGGCCCTTCGCCGGCAAAGGAAGGCGCGCGCCGCCTCAAGGCGGTCCGCTATCGCCACTCGGAAAGCATGAACGACAAGGTCGAGGCGCAGATGCGCAAGGCCGTTGCCGCTCGCAAGCCCAAGCTGCACGCCATCGCAGGTTCGGAATCGCGGCTGCATGCGCTGATCCTGCGGCTGCACCGCACCGGCAAGAAGTGGACGGTCACGCAATACCTCTACTCATCGCTGGGCCTCGCCCTCGGCATTACGGTGCTGCTCTACCTCAATACCGGTGCGGCGCTGCTGTCGCTTGGCGTCGGTGTGCTGGTCGGTGCGGGTGTGCCGCACATGGCCGTGGGCTTCATGATCAAGCGCCGCGCCGATTCCTTCACCACCAAGTTTCCCGACGCCATCGAACTGCTGGTTCGTGGCCTGCGCTCGGGTCTTCCCGTGACCGAGACGCTGGGCGTCGTCGCGAGCGAGGTTCCCGGCCCGGTGGGCGAGGAATTCAAGCTGATTACCGAGCGCATCAAGATCGGTCGCACGATGGAAGATGCGCTCCAGGAAACGGCTGACCGGCTCAGCATGCCGGAATTCAACTTCTTTTGCATTACGCTCGCGATCCAGCGCGAGACCGGCGGTAACCTCGCCGAAACGCTGGCGAACCTCGCCGACGTGCTGCGCAAGCGTTCGCAGATGAAGCTGAAGATCAGGGCGATGAGCTCCGAATCCAAGGCTTCTGCCTACATCGTCGGCGCCCTGCCCTTCATCGTGTTCGCACTCATCTACTGGGTCAACCCGAGCTACCTCAGCGGTTTCTTCACTGACGACCGTCTGATCGTGGTCGGCCTCGGTGGCCTGACGTGGATGGGTATCGGCGCCTTCATCATGGCCAAGATGGTCAGCTTCGAGATCTGAGCGGAAAGCGGCAACCATGCTAAGTCAACCTACCGGCCCAACGCTTCTCGGCTTCGACGTCATCTTCGTCGCGACCGTGCTTGCAGGTCTCGCTGCCGCAGCGGTACTTCTGGCGATCTATGCTGCCGTCACCGTCAAGGATCCGATGGCAAAGCGCGTCAAGGCGCTCAATGCGCGTCGCGAGCAGCTCAAGGCGGGCA
This sequence comes from Novosphingobium sp., assembly GCA_020446505.1. Lineage (GTDB taxonomy): Bacteria > Pseudomonadota > Alphaproteobacteria > Sphingomonadales > Sphingomonadaceae > Novosphingobium. The sequence continues at coordinate 18,982 of JAGREN010000055.1, forward strand.
TCACGGTCGGCGCCAAGAAGCGCACCAGCATCGTTCGCAAGAACGAGACTGCCGACAAGATGCGCGACACCCTGGCTACCCTCAAGGTGCTTCAGGACAGTCAGGTCGCGACGATCCAGCAGATGCTGGCGCAAGCGGGCATTCGGTCCAAGGAATGGGCCGTCGCAGTCATCTTCGCGCGCATGGTGCTGCCCATCGTGCTCGGCAGCATTGCAGCGATCATCATCTACTGGATCGACTATTTCCCGGACTGGAGCACGTTCAAGAAGTTCGGCGGCTTCGCGGCTGCCGTCGGCCTTGGCTACAAGGGGCCGGAAATCTTCCTGAGCAACATGATCTCCAAGCGCACCGACGCGATCCGCAAAGGCTTGCCCGACGCGCTCGACCTGCTGGTGATCTGCGCCGAAGCCGGCCTTACCGTCGACGCTGCCTTTGACCGCGTCGCCAAGGAACTGGGCCGCGCCTATCCCGAGCTTGGCGATGAATTCTCGCTGACCTCGATCGAACTCTCGTTCCTGACCGAGCGCAGACAGGCCTTCGAAAACCTGGCCTATCGCGTGAAGCTCGATTCGGTGAAGGGCGTGGTCACGACCATGGTCCAGACCGAACGCTACGGTACGCCGCTTGCTTCGGCGCTGCGCGTGCTGTCGGCCGAATTCCGTAACGAGCGCATGATGCGCGCCGAAGAAAAGGCCGCGCGCCTTCCGGCCATCATGACCGTTCCGCTGATCCTGTTCATCCTGCCGGTTCTGTTCGTGGTCATTCTCGGCCCGGCGGCCTGCTCGATCTCTGACGCCTTCTCCGGTGACGGTCCGGGCAAGTAAACCGTCTTCTCTCCTCTAACCTCAAGGCCTCCGCAGCGATGCGGGGGCCTTTTTTTCAGGTCACAGGTTTCAGCGCAGCACCCTGCCCGCAACGGCGCCCAGCTTCGCGACAAGCTGCGGCGGCCATTTCGCCCGGTCTGTAATCACGGCATGGGACAGGGCCTTGTCGATCGGGCTGGCCTTGCGCCTGGCCGGGAGCGCAGCAGCAAAGGCAGTCAGGGTCTCGTGCGCAAGCGCGACATTGGCGGCGATCACCTCGAGGATCTGCGAGGCTTCGACCCCGGCTTCCTCGTCGCGCCAGGAATCCCAGTCCGTCACCATGCCGAGCAAGGCATAGGGCAGCTCCGCCTCGCGCGCGAGGCGGGCTTCGGGCATGGCGGTCATGCCGATCACATCGCCGCCCCACTCCCGGTACATGCGGCTCTCGGCGCGGGTGGAGAACTGCGGTCCCTCGATTGCGACATAGCAGCCGCCCTCATGAACGGTGCCGCCTGCCTTGCGGACGGCACCGGCAGCGAAGCCCGCCAGACGCGAGCAGACCGGATCGGCAAGGCTGACATGAGCGACCACGCCTGCCGAAAAGAAGCTGTTCCCACGGCCCTGCGTCCGGTCGATGAACTGGTCGACCGCGACGAATTCGCCCGGCGCAAGCTCCTCGCGAAGCGAACCGATGGCCGATAGCGCCAGCACGTCGGTGACGCCGCAGCGCTTGAGCACGTCGATGTTGGCGCGGTAGTTGACCTCACCCGGCGGGATCGCATGCCCTTCGCCATGGCGGGCAATGAAGGTGAAGCGTTTGCCTTCCAGCTTGCCCGTTCGGACCGGCCCTGACGGTATGCCGAATGTGCTGGCCACCTCGATGTCCTGCGCTTCGTCGAGTTCGATACCGCCAGCAAGGCCCGATCCGCCGATCACGCCGATGTGCCATTCCTGCGGGTTCGCTTCGGTCATTCGGCCTTGTCCTTCTCCGCGCCCGGCTTCGCCAGAATACCGGCCATGACGATATCGATGGTATGCTCGCGATAACGGTCGCGCAGGTCCTCGGTCAGGGTGTCCTGCCCGAAACAGTGACGCAGCACCAGCCGGGCCGAGAAGAACCGGTCGACTGCGCCTGTCAGCGTGAAATAGAACATCTGCGGGTCTATCGGCCTGAAGGCCCCTGCGGCCACGCCCTGCCCGATCAGGTCCTCATAGGCCCGATAAAGCGGTGAGAGATAGCTGTCGGCAATGCGCTTCGCTTCGGCCTCGTCACTGTCGCGCACCATGCGCATGGTCAGCTGGTTGAGATAGGGAACCGCGTAGAACGTATCGATGACCTTCGAGATATGCCGCCGCAGCTTTGCTTCCGGGCTCCAGCCATCGCGGGCGACCAGCGCATCGACGCTATCGACAATGGTGCGCCAGTCCCGGTCGAGCAGGGCACTGAGCAGGCCGGCCTTGTTGCCGAAGTGATACTTGACGAGGGCGGAGTTCAGACCCGACCGCTGACTCAGTTCCGAAAGCGAGACGTCCACGATGTCGCCATCGCGCATGATCTCGCTCGCGGTCTGCAAGAGTAGTGCGCGCGAAGCCGAATTTGCAGTGTCCCGGCTTGCGTGCATACTTTTCGCGTCTCCTGCTGGTCGACCGATCTTCCGCCTTTCGTGGAAGGGTCCGTCTTGCCGCCATGGGCGTCGGTCCCGTTTCCCGTCAAGCCGGACCTTTTTTGATCATTGGGAGATTCGGTTGCAATTTGCCGTAGTGTTCAGCCAGAATGTGCATTTGTGCCAATCGCGAGAGTTAGTTGATCCGGGTTTCCTATGACTGCCAGTGAGAAAGCCAGACGCGCTGCTTCGCTTTCCGATTCGCAGACAAGGTGTTTGCGCCTCGTCGGCAAGGGCATGAGTTCCAAGGAAATCGCTCTGGAAACCGGCCTGTCGCCACGCACGGTGGACCAGTATGTCAACCGGGCGGCGGCGGCCCTTGGCGCATCCAGCCGACGGGAAGCCGCAAGAATCCTCGATTCACTCGAGTCCGGTGAGTCGAACAAATTGCAATTGCAATCGCAAGGGGTTGCCGAACCGGGCGATGCGGGCAGTTTGGCGTCAAGCGGTGGAAGCAATCCGAACCGACGCAATGCACGTCGCATTGCCCGGTGGCTGCCTCCGCTCGGAGGAGAACGCCATGACCTGATGCCGTCCGAAACGCTCGGCGAGATCGTAAAGGCCGCACTGATTGCGGCAATTGCATTCGGATCGATCGTGGCAATCGGGGCCTGGCTGCAGACCCTTCTCACCTGAAACCCAGTGACTTGAACCAGTTTGCCCGGTCCTTTCAGGACTCGGGAAGGAGAAGAATCATGCCTGCAAAAAACCGCAAGGAACGCGCCGAAGCTGCCGAACTCTATCTCGGCCACAAACGCTTTCTCGAACTGAACGGCCAGTTGCGCGAAACCTACGAGCGCCTCGACGGCACGCTCGCCCATGCGCTTCGCATGACCGCGGCGATGATCGATACGGCGCAGGAGATCGGCCTCGAACCCGAACGCGGCCAGAAGCTGTTCCAGAAGCTGCAGGACTTCAGCGGCAACGTGATGTCCAGCCGCGAGAACCTCATCGCCGCCCATCTCGAGGCAACGCGCATCCGCATGCGGACAGATCAGGCCGTGGTTGCAGACGGCTGCTATCCCAATCCGTTCAAGCCCGGCACCAATGGCGACCAGAGCCTGCGTGTGGTAGCCTGAGCGACGCGAAGCACAGGGACCGTGAGTGGTTATCACAATTGCCTATCTAGCGGTTCTGGGTGCTACGTTCGCCTATCTCGCCGCCTATGGCGGTCGGACGGGACTTTGGGGGGGTGGCCTGCTTATCGTCACCTCCCTGATCTCGCTGGTCATCGCGCTTGCCTTTGCCGGAACAGCCATTGCGGCAACCTTGCTCACGATCGTCGATGTCGCATCGCTGGTCTGGAGAATGTGGCTCGCATTCTGGAGCACGCGCCGATGGCCGATCTGGATCGCCGGCTTCCAGCTCAACGTGGTCGCAGCCCACGTCTCGATCTGGTTCGTCCCGAGCTGGCGAGGCGAACTCTACTACGCGATGATTACGGTATGGGCGGTGCCGACCTTGCTCGCGATGGTCATCGGTACTTCGCTCGACAACCGGCACGCCATGAGAACGCGCCAACCAGCCTGACCTGCCGGAAGAGTCTGGCCCCTTGCGACCCTGCGTCGCGCAAGAGACGAACTGGCGATTGCTCGACATGACCAGCCCAACATCTGCAAATGGCCGAAGCCGGGCAGCCGGCGCGGTGGCCACGGCGCTCGCAATCGCGCTGCTCCAGCCGGTGCCTGCACTGGCCGGAGAGGTCGACGAGCTACCAGCCCCGGTGCGCAGCGAGATCGTCGTCACCGGCACCCGCATCGCCAGCCCCCAGCTTGCCGGGATCGAACCGATCGTCACCGTGAGCGCACAGCAGGTCGATGATTTTGCCTATTCCCACTTTGCCGACACGCTGGACGACTTCCCCGGCTTTCGCGGATCGCTGACACCGGAAGGGTCACAGGGCCAGTTCGGACAAGGCGTCAATTTCGTGAATGCCTTCGGGCTGGGATCGAACCGCACGCTGGTGCTGGTTGACGGACAGCGCGTGGTTTCTTCCAACGGGCCGACCGTGTTTTCCGACGCCACGCCCGGCTCGCAGGTCGATCTCAACATGATCCCCTCGGCCCTTGTCGACCGGGTCGAACGGCTCGCCATCGGCGGTGCGCCTGCCTATGGCAGCGACGCCATCGCCGCGACGGTCAACGTGCGCTTGCGGCGCAGACTGACGGGCATCGAAGTCAGCGGCCTTTCCGGGATCGCGGAGGAAGGCGACAATTTCCGCTGGCGGATCGCTGCTGCCGGTGGCCAGCCCTTCGCAGGCGGCCGCGGCAATCTGACATTGGCCGCCAGCTACGACCGCGTCGGCGGCGTCGCTGCCAGCGCCCGCAGTGCCTATCGCGCCAATGTCGCGAGCGCCGCCAATCCCTGCTCGGTTTACAAGGCCGGGCTCTGCTCGCCGGTCGGCACGGTTGCCGCGCTCGGCCCGGCAGGGCGCAGTCCGCAGACCGACGGGAGGCTCAATCCGAATATCGGCTTCATCGACGCGGCGGGCGACGGCAATCCGGGCTCGGTCTTCATCAGCGGCTTTTCGCTCGCGGCGACTGCAACGGGCGGCGTTCTCTCCAGCGGCCCCGGCACCTACCGCTGGCGCTTCGCTCCGGACGGTTCGCTGATCGGCTACTCTCCCGGCACCCTGTTCGGCGCGGCGTTAACGGGTCCGCTCGCTGCAGCGGCAATCGGATCGAACGGCGACGGGTTCACGCTTCTCGATCGGGGATCGCTGATCTCGCGCAGCGAGAGGTTCAACGCAGCCGCTCTAGCCAGTTTCGACCTCGCCGACCGGATCGAGGCGTTCGCGGACGTTATCTACTATCTCGGGCGGTTCGACGAGGTGGGCGACCTGCCCACGTTCAATGCCGTGCAGTTCCGGGGCGATTCCGCCGCGCTGACCTTCCGCACCGACAACCCGTTCCTCTCCCCGCAGGCACGCAGTCAGCTTGCTGCACTGGGCTATGGCGAGACGTTCCAGATCAGCCGCGCGAATACCGACCTTGCCGACCGTTCGGGCTTCGCCAGAAACGAAGTGTGGCGCGTGGTCACGGGACTGAAGGGCGGCACGTCGATTGCAGGTCGTGAATACAGGTTCGACGTCTCGCTCAACTACGGGCACAGCACCTTCGTCGACCGGTCCGAAGCGGTGGATCGCCAGCGCTTCGTCAATGCCGTCAACGTGGCCGTGGTCGACCGCAAGCCGGCCTGTTCGCTGGCACCCACTGTCAGCGGTTTCGCGACTGGCGTTGTGCCGATAGCCGATCCCGCCTGCGTGCCGCTGAACCTGTTCGGCAATGGCGCGGCGAGCCAGGCGGCGCTCGATTACGTCATCGCCCAGACCCGCGCCGTTTCGAAACTCGAACAGGTGGTTGCCACCGCCAACCTTTCCGGTTCACCTTTCGACCTTCGCGGCAATCCGGTCTCGCTCAGCCTTGGCGCAGAGCACCACGAGGAACGCGCGCGCTTCACGCCCGACGCCTTTCTCGAAGCCGGACTAGGCCGCTCGGTGGCGATCACGCCGGTCGCGGGCAGCTATGCGATCAATGCGGTCTATGGCGAACTGGCAGTGCCGCTGGTGCTGCCCGAAAACGAGGCCTTCATCAGCAAGCTGCTGGCCTTTGCCCGTGTGCGCCATGTCGACAACAACCGCACTGGCAGCTTCACCGCCTGGAGCGCGGGCGGCAGCTTCGCGCCGATCCCGGACGTCGAATTTCGCGGCAACTTTACCCGCTCGTTCCGCTCGCCTGCGGTGCTGGAGATGTTCCTGCCCCGCACCACCACGAGCCTGGCCGTGCCGGACCTGTGTTCGGCAGCGAATATCGGACTTGGCACCGCGCCGGATGTGCGGCGCGCCAATTGCCTCGCTTTCCTCGACAGGTATCCGGGAGCAACCCCGCTGATCGCTGCGACTGCCACCGTGCCGGCCTACACCGGCGGCAATCCGGGCCTGCGAAACGAGACGGCAAACAGCTTCACCGTGGGCGCGACGCTAAGGCCGCGCTTCATACCCGGCCTTTCGCTGGACCTCGATTGGCTCGATATCGAGATCCGCGATCCCATTGCCAATCTTTCGGTAAGCGACATTGTCTCAGGCTGTTTCGACAATTCGCACTTCGATGCGGCAAACCCGGCTGCAGGCAACCGGTTCTGCGCACTCATTGCGCGCGATGCCGACGGGCAGGTGATTTCCGATGCCCGCGCGCCAGCCGTCACGACCGGCTACGTCAACGGCGAGCGCATTTCGTTCAGCGCGGTACAGGCTTCGCTTGCCTATCGGACCGATCTCGAACCTATCGGCATTGCCGGAGAGCTCGATGTCGGGGCCGACCTGTTTCACTTGCGCCGCCGCGTCGTCGACATAACCGGCGTCGCCCCTTCCCGCTCCGATGGCCTGGTCGGCGACCCTCGCTGGCAGGGGCAATTGCGGCTGCGATATGCGAACAGCCGATGGGGTCTGGCCACACAGGTTAATTTCACCGGGCGGCAAAAGCTCGCAAATGTGGAAAACTTCGCGGCGCCTTCGGATCAAGGCGAACTCCACCACCTTGATGCGTTCGCGACTGCCGATGTCTCGGTGTTTTTCGGCATCGAACCTGACGCGAAACTTACATTCACAATATCGAACATTTTTGATCGGATAGGTCAGCGATACTACGGATATATATTACCAGCCTCCATAAATGATGCGCTCGGGCGACGCTTCGCTGTGGTGATGCAGTTCGGACTGTAACGCCGGCAGCATAATATTACGCCCTCGCCAGCCCCTCTGTTGCCGAAACGACACACGATTCCGACAATCTGCGATTTGGTCTCAACAGCTAGTCCAATTTAAACCTGCTGGTGATGGTTACCGTCGCAATACGACCGAAAGTTAAGATTTCGCGTGTCGGCGGCTGAGCGCCGCACACAATGGTAATCGCAAGTCGAAAGTCAGAGTTGACGAAATGAGGTCGCTACCCATGAATAACACGAAGATCGCCAAGGCTTCGCTATACGCGTCTGTCGCCACGGCCTGCGTCTTCGCAGCCGCGCCGGGTTACGCGCAGGACACTGCATCGGCTGACGATGAACTCATCATCGTTACCGGCACGCGCATCGCTTCCGAGCCCAATCTCGAGACTGCCAATCCGATCGTCACGGTCGATGCGAAGCAGATCGAAAATTCGGGCCTGACCAATGTCACCTCGATCCTTGCGCAGACCCCTGCCCTGTTCAATTCCGAAACCAACTACGATGCCGCAGGCTCGCAGGCGCGTTTTGGCGGAGCGGGCGTCAACCTGCTCAACCTTCGCAATCTTGGCGCCAAGCGCACCCTGGTGCTGGTCAATGGCCGCCGCCATATCGCCGGCGTGCCCGGCGAAGCCGCCGTCGATACCAACACCATTCCGCTCAGCCTGATCGAGCGCGTCGATGTGCTTACCGGCGGCGTCTCCGCGATCTACGGCGCAGACGGCGTTTCAGGCGTCGTAAACTTCGTGATGAAGCGCGATTTCGAAGGCATCGAGGTGCGCGGCCAGCAAGGCATTTCGCACTACGGCGACGCGCCTTCGACCTATACCTCGGCGACCGTCGGCAAGAATTTCTCCGACGGGCGCGGCAATTTCGCCCTGTCCTACGAGTACCGCCGCGACGGAAGGGTGGGTTTCGGCGACCGCCCGTTCGGCAGGGCCGACGCGATCGGCTTCATCCGCAATCCGGACGATATTCCCGACGATCCGAATGTGTTCGACAATGTGCCGCTGCGCAACATTACCTGGGCAGACAGCTCGCGCGACGGTGCGATCATCGTCGACCCCAGCTTCATTCCTGTATTCCGCGGTGGCGGTCAGCCCTATGACCGCGGGCAGTTGCTGCCAGAGTCGGGCTACCGTGCGATCGGTGGCAGCAATACGCCTGTCGCCGACTATCAGGGCGACCTCCAGGCCGGCACCAGCCAGCACAACGTCAACTTCCTGGGCAGCTACGAACTGACCAATGGCCTGAGGCTCTATGCGGAAGGCAAGTACGTCACCTCCAAGGCATTCACCGTCGCGCAGCCGTCGTTCGATTTCGGCACCTATGTCTGGGGGGACAATGCCTTCATTCCCGCCACGATCCAGGCCGCGATCACGCCCGGCAACCTCGCCGATTTCGGTCTGCCGGACGGGCTGTTCTTCAACCGCGACAACTTTGACCTCGGCACGCGTAACGAACGGATCAAGCGCGACCTGTACCGCACGGTGATCGGCCTCGACGGCGATGTTACCGATACGATCCGCTTCGACGTCAGCTACGTCTATGGCCAGAACAAGTTCACCTTCGTGAACGAGAACTCGCGTATCGCGGACCGTTATTTCGCGGCACTCGATGCCGTCGACGAAGGCGCTTTCACCACCGGCACGCCCAACGGCCATATCGTTTGCCGCGTGGACATTACCGGCAATCCGATCGACCCGATCAATTACGGCCTCGATGCGCAGACCTTCACGCCCGGCCCGAACAGCGGCTGCGCGCCGCTCAACCTGTTCGGCGAAGGCGTTGCCAGCCAGGCGGCGCTCGACTTCATCAATGCCGACCTCCGCAACCGGGTGAAGCTCCAGCAGCATGTCCTCAGCGGCTATCTCTCGGGCGACTTCGGTCAAACCTTCGGGCTGCCCGGCGGCCCGATCGGCTTTGCCGTGGGCGCCGAATACCGCAAGGAAAAGAGCGACTTCCGGGTCGATGACCTCGCCAAGCAGGAAGTCATCGGGGTGCCCGGCCAAGGCGTCATCGCCGACCTCGCATTGCTTGCCGACGAGACGGGCAGCTTCGATGTCTGGGAACTCTACGGCGAAGTTAAGCTCCCGATCCTTTCGGACGTGCCGCTGGCCCATCACCTCGAACTGGGTGCAGCCGCGCGCTATTCCGACTATTCGACGATCGGCAACACGCTGACGTGGAAGGTAGACGGCACCTGGGCGCCAGTGCGCGATATCACGTTCCGTGCCAGTTACTCGCAAGCTGTGCGCGCGCCGAACATCACCGAGCTCTACGCTCCGACTTCGGGCACATTCGATTTCCTCACCGATCCGTGCAGCCCGATCAACGTGAACAACGGAACGGAATTCCGCCTCGCCAACTGCCGCGCACTGATTGAAGGCCTCGGCGTCGATTTCGACACCTACGACTTCGACAGCGACATCGCATCGAGCGCTGGTCTGCCGGGCACCGTTACCGGCAACACGGGCCTGCGCGAGGAGAAGGCCAAGACCTGGACCGCCGGCGTCGTGCTTCAGCCCACCTTCGCGCCCCGCCTGGCGCTCTCGCTCGACTGGTACGACATCCGCCTGACCAACGCGATCAACACGGCGTCCCTGCAGGAGACCGCCGAATTCTGCGTCGATTCACCGAATCTCGACAATGCGTTCTGCAACAACCTGACGCGCAGCACCGAGACCGGCTATGTCGAAGGCTTCCTGCTGCGTCCGGAAAATGTCGCCTTCTTCGAAACGGCGGGCGCCGACTTCACGATCAGCTACAGCTACGATGCCGGCAAGGCAGGCAGCTTCGCTCTGCGCGGCGTTGTCGGCTATCTCGACAAGCTGAAGTTCCTGCCCGCTAACGGCGGTATCGTCGATATCGACCGCGGCGAAATTGGCGCTCCCAAATGGGTCGGTACCGCCGATGTCACATGGTCGCTCGGTTCGTTCGAGATGAACTACGGAATCAACTATACCGGCAAGCAACGGCGCTACGAATACAATGAAACCGCTGCCGATCCCGATATCGTCGATCCGCGCTATCTTTATTACGGAGACCGCTTCACGCATGATCTGCGTTTCCAGTGGACAACTTCGGACGATGCGGCCTCTTTCTACCTTGGCGTGAACAACCTGACCAACGAACTTCCCGGCATTGGTGGGGCCAATACTCCGGTCAGCTTCCTCGGCAGGTACTTCTATGCCGGCATGAAGGTGAACTCTGACGGAATTTCATTCTAAGCATCTATAGAAGAAATCGAATTCCTGAAAACGGGGTGCCGGTTGGCGCCCCGTCTTTCGTTGCGCAACGGCGCCCATTCGTTCCAACCTGTTGCGTTTTTATTACACCCGCCAAGAAATCTGAACGCTGGCTGAAGGATCGTGTTTACTTTCACGGCCAAAATTTCAATGCCTCTTTGCATGAGTCCGGCGGAAGGGGGGCACCAGCTTGGGATTCCACAACGCCGGAATCGTGGAAATAGCCAGAAATCGAAACAAAAGATCGAAGGTCGCAATATTATGAAACTTGACAAGCTCGTGCGGGCATCACTGCTCGCATCCGTCGCATCTGCGTGCGTCGTCACCGTTACTCCTGCCTTCGCGCAGGACACTTCAGCCCCGCAAAAGGCCGAAGAAAACAACGACGAAGGCATCATCATCGTCACCGGCTCGATCCTGCGCCGCACCGACATCGAGACACCTGCACCGGTATCCATTCTCAGCACCGAAGCGCTCGAATCGCGCGGCATCAACACGATCGCCGAAGGTATTCAGCGACTGGCTGCCAACGGTTCGGGCACGATCTCGGAAGGCTGGAACAACGGCAACAACTTCGCAGCTGGCGCCGTCGCCGCGTCGCTGCGCGGCCTGACCGTGCAGAAAACGCTGACGGTCTTCGACGGCCTGCGCATGGCCCCCTATCCGCTGGCCGACGACGGTCACCGCAACTTCGTCGATATGGGCACGATCCCCGACATCGTCGTCGATCGCATCGAAGTCCTGAAGGACGGCGCATCGTCGACCTACGGCGCCGACGCGGTTGCAGGCGTGATCAACGTGATCGCCAAGAAGGAAATTCAGGGCGTTCACGCCAACCTTTCGGCCGGCGTTTCCGAAAAGGGCGACGGCGGCGAACAGCGTCTTGACCTCGCAGCCGGTTACGGTGACCTCGATAACGACGGCTTCAACATCTATATCGGCGGATCTTACCGCAAGAACAGCGCGATCTATGCGCGCGACCGCAAGTACCCCTGGAACTCGGGCGACAACAGCGCGATCTGTAATGACGATGGCAGCTGCATGGCGATCGGCACGCGCTGGTACACCTTCGGCGTCAATGCCAATGGCACCCTGGGCGGCTCGACCATTCCGCTTGCCCCCGTCGTTGCTCCTTCCGACGAGACGGGCAATCGCAATGGCGTGAAGTACACGCTGCTCAATCCGAACTGCGCACTCTTCAAATCGTCGCCGGTAACGGTCACGAATTCGACCTATGGCCCGAACCTGTGCCAGGCCGACTTCAAGCAACTTTACGGCACGGTTCGTCCGGAAACCGAACGCTATGGTTTCGCCGCCAGGGCAACGGCTCGTATCGGTGACAAGGCCGAGGCCTACATCTCGGGCAACTACTGGCACACCCACACCTATTCGCAGCTCTCGCCGGCGGCCTTCAACGACCAGACGCCGCCGCCGACAACTGCACTGCTCAGCCCGCTGATCCTGCCGATTTACGTCTGTAGCGCAGGCGTCGGCACGATTGATTTCGACAACGGCTACAACACCAGCACCGGTTGCGACGCGACCAATGGTGTTCTGAACCCGAACAACCCGTTCGCAGCCGAAGGCAAGTATGCGGTGCTGCGTGGACGCCTTCTCGTACCGCGCACGGTTGAAACCAATGCCCGCTCGCTGCGTGCTTCGGCAGGCATCGACGGCACCTTCGGTTCGTCCGACGAGTGGAACTACTCGGTCAATTTCACGGCCTCCGAGGTTCGCCTCAGCCGCGTCAGCGAAAACTACATCATCCCGCAGCGCGTGGCTGACGTGGTTGCTGACGGCAGCTACAACTTCGTGAACCCGACCCTGAACAGCCAGGAAGTCCTGGACTACATTGCTCCGCGCAACCAGAAGGAGTCGACCTCGAAGCTGTGGCAGGCGCAGGCCGTCCTCGGGCGCACCCTGTTCCAGCTTCCCGGCGGTGATCTTCAGGCCGCTGTCGGCGTTTCCTATCGCAAGGAATCGATCAACGACCAATCGGCCAATCCCGACAACACGGCTCACCCCTATGATCGTTACTACACGATCAACGCTGTGGGCGCCGTGGGTAGCCGTAACGTCAAGTCGGCGTTCTACGAAATCAGCGCTCCGGTCATCGACCAGCTCGAGATCAGCGCTTCGGGCCGGTATGACGACTATTCGTCGGGTCAGTCGAACTTCTCGCCGAAGTTCGGCGCCAAGTTCAAGCCGATCGAGCAGGTTCTCCTGCGCGGCACCTGGTCCAAGGGCTTCCGTATCCCTTCGTTCAACGAATCCTACGGCCTCCCCACGACCGGCTATGTTGAACTGCAGCTGGATTGTACGAAGTACGCGGCATACTGCGCCTCGCACGACAACAACAACTACGTGACCAACACGTACCAGCTGGGCCGCACGTCGATCGGCAATCCGGCACTCTCTCCCGAAAAGTCCACCAGCTGGACTCTGGGTGTGGTGTTCGAGCCGATCCGTAACCTGAGCTTCACGATCGACTACTTCAACATCACGGTGAAGGATCTTATCGGCAACGTTTCGTCTGCCGATCAGGATGCCGCTCTCGACGCTTACCTGCTCAACGGTATTACCGATGCAGTTCCGGGCGTGACGATTGTTCCCGACATCCCGGACACGGCCTTCCCGAATGCTCGTCCGAATCCGAAGTTCATCCAGTTCTCGTTCTCGAACTCCGACAAGGAGCACGTCGAGGGCATCGACTTCGGCGTGAACTACCGCAAGGACTTCGGTGCGTTCCGCTTCAGCACGTCGCTCGATGCGTCGTACCTGATGAAGTATGCGATCACCCGCAACGACGGTTCGGTCGAACGTTACGACGGCACTCTGAGCCCGTGCGACTACACGTCCTGCTCGGGCTCGCCGAAATGGCGCGCAACCTGGTCGAGCACGATCGGTATCGGCAAGGTCGATATCACGCCGACGGTCTATTACACCGGTGGCTATGATACCGCCGCGGTCGACTACGGCAGCGTCAAGGGCGAGTGCGATCCGGCCATCGGCTTCTATCAGGACGGCACTCCGGTCCGCTGCAAGATCGGCGCCCAGTGGAACGTCGACCTGAACGTGAACCTGAAGGTGAACGATCAGTTCTCGCTCTACATGAACGCGCTCAATGTCCTCGGCATCGATCCGAAGTTCGATCCTTCGGCTGCCTACGGCATCTTCAACTACAACCCGGCATGGGGTCAGCCGAACATCGTCGGCCGCTACCTCCGCGTCGGCGCGAAGGTCGACTTCTAGGACCCTTCGCAACCTGCAAAGAGAAAAGGGCGGTCCCTCGGACCGCCCTTTTTCTATGCGAAACCGGATGAGGAGCAGGACCAGCCGTGCTGGCCGCTCCTCCCCTATTCGACGGCGATGTTCAGTTCGCCGTCGCCTTCGTCGATCCGCACCGTCGAGCCATCGGGGATCTCGCCTCCGAGCAGCTTCTCGGCGAGCGGATCCTGCACATAGCGTTGCACCGCCCGCTTCAGGGGCCGTGCGCCATAGACGGGATCGTAGCCCACCCGGCCCAGCCAGCGCTTGGCTGCATCGGTCAGGTCGAGCACGATCTTGCGGTCGCGCAGCAGCTTCTGCACCCGCGCCACCTGGATATCGACGATCGGGCCCATGTGCTCCTGGCCGAGCCGGTGGAACAGGATGATCTCGTCCAGCCGGTTGAGGAACTCTGGCCGGAAGTGTGCGCGCACGACTTCCATGACCTGCGGCTCGACGCTTTCGACGTCCTGCCCCTCGTCGAGATTGGCGAGGTACTGGCTGCCAAGGTTGCTGGTGAGGATGATGAGCGTGTTGGAGAAGTCCACCACCCTGCCCTGACCATCGGTCAGCCGCCCGTCGTCGAGCACCTGCAGGAGCACGTTGAACACGTCCGGGTGCGCCTTCTCTACCTCGTCGAACAGCACGACCTGATAGGGCCGACGCCGCACCGCTTCAGTCAGAACTCCGCCTTCCTCGTAGCCGACATAGCCCGGAGGCGCGCCAATCAGGCGGGCAACCGCGTGCTTTTCCATGAACTCCGACATATCGATGCGCACCATCGCGCTGTCGTCGTCGAACAGGAATCCTGCCAGCGCCTTGGTCAGTTCGGTCTTGCCGACGCCGGTGGGTCCGAGGAACAGGAACGAGCCAAGCGGCCGGTTCGGGTCCTGCAGACCGGCGCGCGCACGGCGCACCGCCTTCGACACGGCCTCGACCGCCTGGGCCTGGCCGATCACGCGCTCGCCGATGACTTCTTCCATCTTGAGCAGCTTCTCGCGCTCGCCCTCGAGCATCTTGTCGACTGGCACGCCAGTCCACTTCGAGACGATGGCGGCGATGTCGTCCTCGGTGACTTCCTCGCGCAGCAGGGCATTCTCGCTCGCGCCCTGGGCGTCGGCAAGCTCCTGTTCCAGCTTGGGAATTTCGCCATAGGACAGCTCACCCGCACGAGCGAGGTCGCCCGAACGCTGCGCCTGTTCGAGTTCGATGCGCGCTGCATCGAGCTGCTCCTTGATCCGGCTTTCCGCCGCAATCTTGTCGCGCTCGTTCTGCCAGCGGGTGGTCAGCTCGCTCGACTGCTGTTCGAGATTGGCGAGTTCCTCGCGCAGGGCTTCGAGACGGTCCTTCGACGCCTGATCGCTTTCCTTGCCGAGCGCCTGCTCCTCGATCTTGAGCTGGATGATCCGGCGGTCGAGCGTCTCGATTTCCTCGGGCTTGCTCTCCACCTCCATGCGGATGCGGCTCGCTGCCTCGTCCATCAGGTCGATGGCCTTGTCGGGCAGGAAGCGGTTGGTGATGTAGCGGTTCGACAGCATGGCGGAAGCCACGATCGCGCCATCGGTGATGCGCACGCCGTGGTGCAGCTCGTACTTTTCCTTAAGCCCGCGCAGGATCGAGATGGTGTCCTCCACGGTCGGCTCGGCGACGAACACGGGCTGGAAACGCCGCTGGAGCGCCGCGTCCTTTTCGACGTACTTCTGGTATTCGTCGAGCGTCGTCGCGCCGATGCAGTGCAGTTCGCCGCGCGCCAGCGCGGGCTTGAGCAGGTTGCCAGCGTCCATCGAGCCTTCGGACGCGCCCGCGCCGATCAGCGTGTGCATCTCGTCGATGAACAGGATGATCTCGCCCTCGGCGCCCTTGACCTCGTCAAGCACGGCCTTGAGCCGCTCCTCGAATTCGCCGCGATACTTCGCGCCCGCAATCAGCGCGCCCATGTCGAGCGCCATCAGGCGGCGATCCTTGAGGCTGTCTGGCACGTCGCCATTGGCGATGCGCAGCGCGAGTCCTTCGGCGATAGCGGTCTTGCCGGTGCCGGGCTCGCCGATCAGGACGGGATTGTTCTTGGTGCGGCGGGCAAGGATCTGCACGGTGCGGCGGATTTCCTCGTCGCGGCCGATGACAGGGTCGAGCTTGCCCTCGCGCGCTGCCTCGGTGAGGTCGCGCGCATATTTCTGCATGGCGTCATAGGCGTTTTCCGCGCCTGCCGTGTCGGCCTTGCGGCCGCCGCGAAGCTGGGTAATCGCTTCTTCGAGCGCCTTGGGATCGCAGTTCGCTGCCTTCAACGCCTGCCCGGCGTCGGTCGTGCTCGCCAGCGCGAGAGCCAGCAACAGCCGCTCGACCGTGACATAGGCGTCGCCCGACTTGCTGGCGATCTGCTCTGCCTGGTCGAGCACGCGCACGGCATCGTTGTCGAGACCGGGCGTCTGCTGCGCGCCGCCGCCTGAGACTGCCGGAATCTTGCCGAGCGCGGCGTCTACTTCCTGCACGGCATAGCCTGGGTTGCCGCCTGCGCGCTGGATCAGGCCGGCAGCCATGCCTTCGCTGTCCTCAAGCAGCGCCTTGAGGATATGCGCGGGGGTGATCCGCTGATGGTTCATGCGGATCGCAACGGTCTGTGCGGCCTGAAGGAAACCCTTGGCCCGGTCGGTGAACTTTTCGAGATTCATGTGTGATGCGCCTCCTGTCCCCGCGATATGGTGTTGCATTTTTACAACACAAGACACGGCCCGAAATATTTGCCGCGTCGGGCAAATCTGGGTTCGCCGCGCGCTGGCTGCAATGACTGCCGTCAAAAATTCTCGGTGGCAGAGACGTGCCGGTCAGCCGCCGAGTTGCCCCCGCAGCGCCTGATAGGCAGCGACCGCGACCGTGTTCGACAGGTTCAACGAACGGATATGTGGGGAGCGCATCGGCAGGCTGACCATGCGGTGCTTCAGGGGCGCGGTGATCTCGGGCGGCAGGCCTTTTGTCTCCCTGCCGAACACGAGATAGGCATCGGCGGGATAGTCCGGCTCGTAAAAGCTGCGCGGTGCATATTCCTCGAACAGGAATAGCTGGTCATCCCGAGGGCTGCGCTCGTCCATGAACGCATCCCAGCTCGAAAACTCGGCGAGCCGGACGTGCTGCCAGTAGTCGAGGCCTGAACGTTTCAGGTGCTTGTCGGTGATCTGGAAGCCGAGGGGGTGGATCAGCACCAGTTCGAGATCCAGCGCCACACAGGTGCGCCCGACAGCGCCGGTATTGTGCGGAATTTCCGGGTGGACGAGGACGATGGAGGTCATTGTCCTCGCCTGAGCGGAAAAGGCCGGATCAGCCCAGCTTCTGTTTCAGTAGTTCGTTGACCACCGAGGGGTTGGCCTTGCCCTGCATCGCCTTCATCGTCTGGCCGACGAAGAAGCCGAACAGCGCTTCCTTGCCGCCCTTGTACTGCTCGACCTTGTCAGCATTGTCGGCCAGCACCTTGTCGACCGCAGCCTCGATCGCGCCGGAATCGCTTTCCTGCTTGAGGCCTTCACGCTCGACGATCTCCGCCGCGCCGTCGCCGGTCTCCAGCATCTTTTCAAGCACCTGCTTGGCAATCGAGCCGGAAATCGTGCCCTTGCCGACCAGTGCGAGCAGTTCCGCGCCCTTTTCAGGCGTGACCGGGGACTCGGCCAGTTCCTTGCCTGCCTTGTTGAGCGCGCCGAGCAGTTCGGAAAGCAGCCAGTTGGCCGCCTGCTTGGCGACCTCGGCAGGCTGTTTGCCCTGTGCCGTGGCGGTCTCGCCCAGCAGCCGCTCGAACCAGCGCGCCGTATCGACCTCGGCGGTCAGCACGCCTGCATTGTAGGCGGACAGGCCAAGTTCGTTCTCGTAACGGTGGCGCTTGGCATCGGGCAGTTCGGGCAGGCTGTCGCGGCAGTCCGCCAGAAACGCGTCGTCGAGTTCGAGCGGCAGCAGGTCCGGATCGGGGAAGTAGCGATAGTCGTGCGCGTCTTCCTTGGAGCGCATGGTGCGCGTCGTGCCGGTGCCGGGATCGAACAGACGCGTTTCCTGATCGACCTTGCCGCCTGCTTCCAGCACATCGACCTGCCGGTT
Source organism: Novosphingobium sp. (assembly GCA_020446505.1). GTDB lineage: Bacteria > Pseudomonadota > Alphaproteobacteria > Sphingomonadales > Sphingomonadaceae > Novosphingobium. Next base: position 36,760 of record JAGREN010000055.1, read on the forward strand.
CGCCTCGTATTCCACCACCTGCATGACGAAACGCACGGAATTGACGTTCTTCGTCTCGGTCCGCGTGCCGAACGGCTCGCCCGGCTTGCGCACCGACACGTTGACGTCGGCGCGCATCG
>JAGREN010000056.1:0-6369 GCA_020446505.1 Novosphingobium sp.
CCTCGATCGACATGTTGCAGACCGTCAGACGGCCCTCGATCGACATCTCCTCGAACACGTTGCCGCGATATTCGATGACGTGGCCGGTGCCGCCAGCCGTGCCGATTACGCCGATGATATGCAGGATCACGTCCTTGGGCGTGACGTAGGCGCCGAGCTTGCCTTCGACCCGAACCTCGAACGTCTTCGACTGCTTGAGCAGCAGGGTCTGCGTCGCCAGCACATGCTCGACCTCGGTCGTGCCGATGCCGAAGGCCAGTGCGCCAATGCCGCCGTGGCAGGCGGTGTGGCTGTCACCGCAGACGATGGTCGCGCCGGGCAGCGAGAAGCCCTGTTCCGGCCCGACGACATGGACGATGCCCTGCTCGGCGTCGGTCGCATCGATGTAGCGGATGCCGAATTCAGGTGCATTGACCCGCAGCGCGGCAAGCTGCTGCGCACTTTGCGGGTCGGCAATGGGCAGTTCCCTGCCGCTTGCATCGAGGCGCGCCGTGGTCGGCAGGTTGTGATCGGGAACCGCGAGAGTGAGGTCCGGGCGGCGCACCTTGCGTCCTGCCGCACGCAAGCCTTCGAAGGCCTGCGGGCTGGTCACTTCGTGGACGAGGTGGCGGTCGATATAGACGAGGCAGGTGCCATCGTCCTGCGTCTCGACGACGTGGGCGTCCCAGATCTTGTCGTAAAGCGTGCGCGGAGTTTCGGTCATGAGCGCGAATTAGACCGCCGCTCGCGGAATGCAAGCGGCGGTTCTTGAGGTTTACTGCAGATTATGGCGTCGGATCAGCCCCGGCGGCCGTTGTGATCGTTCATTTCGGCACGGAGCGAGAACTGGACCGAGCGGACCTGGCGCTGAAGGCTCGCCAGCTCGGCCCGGCTGAGGCCGTTGCGCGCCGACACGGCGTAATTGCGCTCCAGCCTGCGAACCTGCGAATCGAGCCGCATGGCCTCGCGGTGCGAGATGAAGCGGCGCTGCTCGGCCCGGTTGATGTCGCGCTTGAGCTGGGCAATGTCGGACCGGATCGACGAGGGCGCATAGCGATGGTTCGCTTCGTAGCGGCTGGAATGATCGTTGCGGCCCGACTGGCTGTCGTGCGCCTGTGCGGGCATTGCGAGCGCGAGGCCGGAAAGCGCGGCGAGGGCGGGGGCGGCATAGCGGATGATGGTCTTCATTGCAGGTCTCCTTGATCGAACAGCGGTAGGGTGTGACCGCGAGTTCAGAAATATGCCTGGAAACCTGAACGACAGTTTTCGGACCAGTCGCACAAGCGTGCGAATTTGTACGAAAGTGTCGCGCTGACAAATTGGCGGCGAGGCGCTAGACAGCGGCCATGCCCGCGCTGGCCGCCTTGTTGATCGTTCTCGTTACTGTCGCTGTGATGGAAGGCGTGGCGTGGTCCAGCCACAAATACATCATGCACGGCTTCGGCTGGGCATGGCACCGCGATCACCACGAGCCGCATCGGGGCTTCTTCGAACGCAACGACCTCTATGCGCTGGTCGGCGCTGCCATGAGCATCTCGATGTTCGCGGTCGGCTCACCGCTGGTAATGGGCGCGCGAGCGTGGGAGCCGGGGACATGGATCGGCCTTGGCATTCTTTTCTATGGCGTGATCTACACGCTGATCCACGATGGCCTCGTCCACCAGCGATGGTTCCGCTATGTCCCGCGGCGCGGCTATGCCAGGCGACTGGTGCAGGCGCACAATCTTCACCATGCGACGCTGTCGAAAGAGGGAGGCGTGAGCTTCGGTTTCGTGATCGCGCGCGATCCGGCTGCGCTCAAGCGAGATCTGAAACGCCAGCGCGAGGCGGGAATCGCTGTCATGCGAGAGGTGCTCAATGACTGATCCGAACTTGCGGCTTTGCTATGTGGACAAATCGAGAGGCACACGCCCTTGCGGTGACTTCATGGGCGCCGATGACCGACAGATCGACGTTTTGCTGTGGCTCCCAAGAGGGCAGGGGCCGTTTCCGCTCATCGTCTATTGCCACGGCACCAATGGCATGGCTGGTGAGTCACTCTATCTTGTCGAGGCATTGACCGACGCGGGATTCGCATTCGCAGCGCCCGAGTTTCCGCTCACTTCGCGTGAGGCGCACACGGGCATTGCCTTCGCCGACGTGACCGACGCGCCCGAGCAGGTGCGCGATGTCAGTTTCGTTATCGACAGTTTGCTGTCCGATCATGACGTTCAGGGCCTGATCGATGGCAAGCGTATCGGGCTCACTGGTCACTCGCTGGGCGGAGTCACCACCTATTTCGCCACCTTCGGCATGCAATGTCGCGAGCCGCGCGTACGTGCCAGCGTGCCGATTGCGGCTTCCGATCCGGTACAATCGGCTCTCAGCAATGGTATCGGCTTTGCCGGCGTGCAGCACATGCCTGTTTCCGTGCCAGTCCTGTTTCTCAATGCCGAGAAAGACCTGTTCGCTCGCATGGCCGGGCGTCCCGGCGCAGCCTACACGCGGGTCGAAAGCCCAAAGCACCAGATCCTGGTCAGCCTGGGTACACATGTCTGGTTTCACGATGGCGACGACCAGCCGGAAGACAACCGGAACCCCGATTGCCTCTGGTTCGACGAATACCTGCCCGGCATCGATATCCCGGGATGCGAGGAGCGGGTGCCGCTCATCGGTGCGGCGAGGCAGCGAGAAATTGCAGCAAGCGCAATCGTTGCGTTCTTCGAAGCCTATCTCAACGCCGACCCGGCGGCGCTTGCCCGGCTCGAATCAATCGGCGAGCGCTTTGCCGAGGCGAGCTACGAGAGCCTGCGCTAGGGCCAGCCTCTCAAGTCTCCATCATCCAGACCAATGCACGCGACAGGCCGAACATGGCCAGGAACAGGGGCCACGACCAGTAAAGCGTGACGTCGTCCACATAGGCCCGCTGGACTGCGAACACGCCGCCGCGCGTTCCTGCGCCATAAAGCATGGCTGAAATGAACAGTGTGATGGCCGCACCCGGAACGAGCGCCTTTATTGTCGGCATGGTCAGGTTTCCCTGATTGTGTCGGCACGAGCGGTTTCCGATCAATCCGGCTCAGGAGCCGCGTCATGTCTGCGCGGCGCTTGAACACTGTTTTTCCGTTCGCGTCAGCCTGAACGGAAAACGCCCTGTTGCGATCTGTGGTGTCTCCGCGAAAACACCTATCGCGGGTAAGGTTTCGTAAAGACTCGCGAAATTGGTTTCCGGCCTGTTCGGCTTAACAACGACTGCGAAATCGATGCGGAAATCCTATTCCGGCCGGGTCCAGATCCACGGGCCGAACACCAGCAGAACCGCCACGGAAATAAGGAAAAACGGCGCTCCGACCGTGATCCAGGTAAAGATAATGCCAGCCGACATGGCCCCGATCGAAAGGTATTTCGCGCGCCGTCCGATTGCGCCCCGGTCGCGCCAGTCACGCAGCGACTTGCCATAGACAGGGTGGTCGTAGAGCCGCTTCGCCCATTCGGGATGGCTGCGGGCAAAGAAGAAGGCCGCAACGATCAGGAACGGCACCGTCGGCAGGATCGGCAGGACCGCGCCGACAATGCCAAGCCCCACGAACAGCAGCCCCAGACTGGCATAGACCGCGCGCTTGAGGTTCATTCGCCTACCCGTCGGCATAGCGCGCTGCCGTCTCGCGGATCAGCGCGATCATGTTGGGCACGCCCTGCGTCCGGTTGGAGGAAAGCTGGTTCTTGAGGTCGAACGGCTCCAGCGCCGCTGCAATATCGGTATCGGCCACTTCGCGCGCGGGCCTGTCCTGCACCGCGGAAAGCACAAGCGCGACGATTCCCTTGGTGATCGCGGCATTGCTGTCGGCAAGGAAGTGCAGGGTGCCGTCGTCGGCGCGGGTGGGATAGACCCACACGCTCGCCGAACAGCCGCGCACTCGCGTCGCGTCTGTTTTCAGAGCGTCGGGCATGGGATCGAGATCGCGTCCCAGTTCGATCAGCAGGCGATAGCGTTCGTCGCCATCGAGAAACTCGTATTCTTCGCGAATGTCGTCGAGGGATCTGGGCGCATTGGGCATGGGCGCGATTTAGGCGATAGCGCGGCAAGCACAAGAGGCCGACAGCCAGGCTCATGCTTAACCGGTTCTAAACCAGGACATGTGTAGGTTTCCCATGACTTTATCCAGGGGGATCACATCATGTTCAAAATCGCTCGGGGCATCGCCCGCCACAAGATCGGCGTCATCGCGGTCATCGCCATCGCCGTGTTCATATTCGCTGGAAGCGAGGACGACAACGCCAAGCCGTCGAGCCCCTGGGGCAAGAATGCGCCGGTTCAGGCATCGGTGTCATCGAAATCCGACGACGGCTCCGTGACCGAAAAGCTGGGCGAATATGCCAACACCGCTGGCGAATATGCCGCGGAAAACCTGCTGGGCGACAAGGACCTGAACCCGGTCAAGATGGGTGAAGACACGGTCGGGCGCTTCGACGACACCAATACCGCCTTTGCAGAAGCAAGGTCAAAGTAACGGCAGCCGCGCCCGATTTGCGAGGCGGCGCAACACGACCTGATCGTTCGGCGCTTATGGTCGCCTTGCAATCGGCGAACAGTCGAAACCCGCGAGGATTTATCGGCGGGTAACCTTTGTCCGTTAGGTTTTCCCGTCAAGGAAAGGTGTGAACCCGTGTCCCGGATCCGCAAATTCGCTGCTGGTATTGCCGTTCTCTGGGCGGTGGCCATTGTCGCGATCGGCATTGGCGGTAGCTGGCTAACGCGCAATCCCGATGCGCTGGCCGAGGGAACGCTCGCAGTTGCCGGGATCGACGCCAGGAAAGCGGAAGCGCAGCGGCGCGCAGCCTCGGTGCAGCGGCGTCAGGAGAAGATCGAGGCGACGGAGTTCAAGGGCGACGGATGGGGAGAGGACGCCGTTTCGGATCAGGCAAACGGCTCCGATTGGGCTGACTGAGGCAGGCAAGACAGGCAAGCGATGAGGGATTTCGGCTACTGGTTGCGAATGCTCGCCATTGCGCAGTTGTTCAGCTTCACGCTGGCCAACTATGGTGAGGCGCGCCTCGATCCGGATAACCCGCTGCTCAATCTCAACAAGAAGCCGCCCGCGCCAAAGCCCCTGAGCGAAATCGTGGTCGAATCGCGCCCCAAGGGTGTCCCGGCGCAAACCGTTTCGACCTCGCTGCACGATCAGGTCCAGCGCGATATTGCCGGTTGGGGCGGAGCGGACGAAGTAGAGGCTGGCTGGGACGATTCCGGCGCGGACGATCCGCCGTGGCTCGACAAGGACGATGCCGAAACATCGGCCTGGGGCAGTACCAGCGAACCGTGATGCGCGGATCGCTCGACCAGTTCCTTCGCGAGGTCCGCGATGGCTTCGATCATTTTGACGAAACCGTCGACTGGCAGGACTGGCTCGACAAGTTCCGCAAGAACGTGGTTGCCCTGACCATCGTGTTCTGTTTCGTCGTCATCACCGGGTCATGCGTCGCTGTTCCAGTCATTGGACTGATGCGCGCAAGCAACGGAGAGTCGGCGGCGCAGGACAGCGCCGGGCAGGATGGGGGTGACGCCAAAGCCTCGCGCAACCCCTGGTCGCTCGACAAGCAGCCGAAATCGCCGGAAGGCTGAACGCTGCGCGTCATTGCGCTTGCGATCCGGCGCGAACACGCCTATATCGCCGCCCATACCAACATTGTCATGGCAAGGTCTGGTGCTGGCGCCCTCGGGGGCCGGCGCAAAACCTGCTTTCTGCGTCATGTTGGAAAAACGGAAGGTCGAATGGCGGATATCGCGCGCATCATTGAGGTTGTCGAGCCCGAGGTCACTGCCCTCGGTTTCGATCTCGTGCGCGTGAAGATAATGGGTGCCGAGGCTGGCGATGGCGAAAAAGCCTTGCAGATCATGGCCGAGGATCCGGCCACCGGCCAGCTCGTGCTTGACGAGTGCGCTGCCATCTCGCGCCGCATTTCCGACAGGATCGACGCGCTCGAAGAAGCGGGCGAGGTGCTGATCGAGGACGCCTATCGGCTGGAAGTGTCTTCTCCCGGCATCGACCGTCCGCTTACGCGCCCCAAGGATTACGCGAACTGGGCAGGGCACGAGGCCAAGCTGTCGTTGACCGAACCGGTTGAAGGCAACCGCAAGTCGCTGAAGGGCGACCTTGCCGGTCTCGAAGGCGAAACGGTGCTGTTCGACGATGCCAAGTCGGGTCGGCTCGCGATTCCGCTCGCCCACATCCATTCCGCCCGGCTGGTCCTGACCGACAAGCTGATTGCCGCTACTCGTCCCATCGACATGACGGACGCCGAAGACGTTCTCGAAGAAGAGGAAAGCTAACCCAATGGCCAGTGCGATTTCCGCCAACCGCGCCGAACTGCTCGCAATCGCGACCTCGGTGGCGACCGAGAAGATGATCG
>JAGREN010000056.1:6382-6943 GCA_020446505.1 Novosphingobium sp.
CGATCGTCATCGAGGCGATGGAAGAAGCGATCCAGAAGTCGGCCCGCAACCGTTATGGTGCGGAAAACGACATCCGTGCCAAGCTCGATCCCAAGACCGGCGACCTTCGCCTGTGGCGCGTCGTCGAGGTGGTCGAGGAAGTCGAGGACTACTTCAAGCAGGTCGATCTCAAGCAGGCCGAAAAGCTGCAGCCGGGCGCCGCGCTAGGCGACTTCATCGTCGATCCGCTGCCGCCGGTCGATCTGGGCCGCATCGATGCGCAGTCGGCCAAGCAGGTGATCTTCCAGAAGGTCCGCGACGCCGAGCGTGAGCGCCAGTACGAAGAATTCAAGGACCGCGCCGGCGAAGTCGTGGTCGGCACGATCAAGTCTGTCGAATTCGGCCACGTCATCGTCAACCTCGGCCGCGCCGAAGGCGTGATCCGCCGCGATCAGCAGATCCCCCGCGAAGCCGCCCGCGTGGGCGAGCGCGTGCGCGCATGGGTGATGAAGGTAGAGCGGCAGAACCGAGGCCCGCAGATCTTCCTCAGCCGCGCCCACCCCGAATTCATGAAGAAGCTGT
>JAGREN010000004.1 GCA_020446505.1 Novosphingobium sp.
AGTCCGGCATCGAGACGCGTTCGGGGTTGAGGAAGCGTTCGAACAGCAGGCCGAGCCTGATCGGATCGAGATCGGTAATCGTCAGCGACCACGCGACCAGCGAGCCCGCGCCCGAGCCGCGTCCCGGCCCCACCGGAATGCCATTCTCCTTGGCCCACTTGATGAAGTCGGCAACGATCAGGAAGTAACCGGGAAAGCCCATGCCCTTGATGACGTCGATCTCGAATTCGAGACGATCCTCGTAGGCCTTGCGCTCCTCGTCCGACAGGTCGCCATAGGGCTCCAGCCGCTTGGCAAGGCCTGCCCGCGCATCCTCGGCCAGCATGCGTTCCTCGCCTTCGATGTCACCGGCAAGGCTGGGCAGGATCGGCGCGCGGCGCGGCGGCGCATAGGCGCAGCGCTGGGCCACGACGAGCGTGTTGGAAATCGCCTCGGGCAGGTCGGGGAAGATTTCCTCCATCATCGGAGAACTCTTCACCCAGCGTTCGCGCGAGGAGCGAGGCCGTTCGGCTGCATCGATGTGGGTCGAATTGGCAATGCACAGCAGCGCATCGTGGGCGGCGTGAAAGCCCGGCTCCGCATAGTTGGCGGGATTCGACGCGACCAGAGGAATGTCGCGGGCATAGGCAAGGCCGATCAGCGCCTCTTCGCTTGCGGCCTCGACCGGATCGCCGGTGCGCGCAATCTCGATATAGAGCCTGTCGCCAAACAGCCTCTGCAAAGTGTCGCAATAGTGTTCCGCCGCCTCCTGCCTGCCATCGGCGAGCAGTCGCGCCAGTGCGCCTTCGCCCGCGCCGGTAAGGCAGATCAGTCCCCCGCTATGGCCTACCAGCGCATCGAGCGGAACGTGCGCGTCCATGTGGAGCGGCCGGTCGAGGTGCGCGGAGGAGACCAGATGGCACAGGTTCTGCCAGCCCTCCTCGTCCTTGGCGAACAGGGCCAGCCAGTCGACCGGCGGGTCGCCTGCCGGATCGGCCTCGCCGACAGGCCGTGCCACGCCGAGGAAGGTGCCGATGATCGGCTGAATTCCCGTCTCGCGACAGGCAGCGGCAAAAGCCACCGAGCCGTAAAGCCCGTTGCGGTCGCAGATGGCGATAGCCGGAAACCCGCGCTCCTTCGCCAGTTTCGCAATGATCTTGGGCTCCACCGCCCCTTCGAGCATCGTGAAGCTGGAAAAGACGCGCAGGGGGACGAAAGGAGCGAATGCCATCCTTGCATAGCTAGCGCGCAGGACACGGCGATCAACCCGCACAGCCCGCCACGATCCGCAAAGCTGGGGACAGCGCGCCTATACTTGTCAAAATTGCACGCTATGCTCGCGGCTTGGGGACCTAGCAGGAGGGACGGACATGACCGAAGGATTGGGGCCGATACCGGCGTCGCTGATCGATCGCGCCAAAGCGATCGTCCTGAAACCGAACGACGAGTGGCCGAAGATCGCCACGGAAACGCAGAGCCAAGGCGATATCCTGCGCAGCTACGTTCTGCCACTGGCAGCAATCGGACCCATCGCGGGCCTGATCGGCAGCCAGGTATTCGGATATGGCGCGCTGTTCGTCTCGATCCGACCGAGCCTGATGTCATCGCTGACGTCTGCCGTGCTCAGCTTCGTGCTGACCATCGTCGGCGTATTCGTGCTCGCCGCGATTGCAGACTGGCTTGCCCCCAAGTTCGAGGGGCAGTCGAACAAGCTCAATGCCTTCAAACTCGTCGCCTATGGCGGCACGGCGGCGTGGCTGGCAGGCATTTTCAGCCTCGTGCCGATGCTGGCGGTGTTCGGCCTTCTTGGCCTCTACAGCCTCTACCTGTTCTACACCGGTTCCGGCCCGATGATGGCGATCCCCGAAGCAAAGCGGGTGGCCTACACGGCTGTCACCTTCCTCGCCGCGGCAGTCCTTTACTGGATCGTTGCTCTGATCGTCGGCATGATCGTTGCCGCCATCGGCTTCGGTGCGGCCGGGATCGGCGCAATCGCCGGGGCATCGGCGGACGACGACGAGGTTACGATCTCGATTCCCGGCGTCGGCTCGGTCAATTCCAGCAAGATCGAGGAAGCTGCCGCGCGGGCCGAAAAGATCCAGAAGGGCGAGATCAAGCCCGTTCCAACGGACACGCTGAAAGCCATGTTGCCCGATTCGATCGGCAGCTTTTCACGCACCGGCTTCTCGACGATGGCCATGGGTGTCGCCGGTTCGGGCGTCGAGGGTGACTACAAGGCCGGCGACCAGCAGTTCAGCCTGAAGGTGCAGGACATGCTCGCGCTGTCCGGCATTGCCGGAATCGGTTCCGCCATGGGCATCGAGCAGGAAAAGGAAGACGAGAACGGCTACGAGCGCATCGGCACCGTCGATGGCCAGTGGCGCGAGGAACGCTGGCGCAAGAACAGCAACAGCGGAACCTATGCGGTGATGATCGCCGATCGCTTCCGGGTCGAAGCCAGTGGCAATGTCGAAAACATCGACGTGCTCAAGGGCGCGGTCGCCTCGATCAACGAGGGCGACCTCAAGAATCTCGCCGAATAGGCGGCGCTCCCGTCAGCCGCGAGGGAAATCCTCGCGGCGATGGAGCGAGCGGATTTCGCCGATCTCGAAACGCCGGTCGCCACTCTTCTGGATGGCATAGTCGCCTTGCTCGGCCTCGGGCAGGTTCATGACGAAAGTGATGAGCTCGGCGAAGGTGCCGCGCCGGATCGTCTGGAAATTGAAGGCAACGCCCCCGCTCTCCCGCTTCAGGAGACTGGCACTGTCGTCCCAGTCCGGACCGGGTTGGCCGCCCGATTCACCCTGAAAGGTGGTGGGGTTGCTGCTCATGGCGATTCCTTCCGTAGATGATGCGTCACTTTCCAACCTGGCTGCGCGGATCCTGGCGCGCGTGCTGCGCACGTTGGCGACTGCTTCATAAATGATCAGTGCGCCGAGAAAAATCCAGACCCAAAGCGGAATATTTCGTCCCGCGATGGCGAGGTAAAGGTAGGCGGAAACGAAGCAGAAACCCGCGCACAGCGTCGGCACAACGGTCGACCGCCCTGCCTTGGCCCGCCTGACCAGCCATGCAATCGAGGCGAAGAAGAACGGGATAGCGCCGACATAGATCGTGCCGAACAAGATCGGATTGACGCCGTAATCCCGGCCCAGCGACAGGAACCAGTCCTGCAGCTGGTCGAGCATCAGGAAAGCGTGCCGTCGTGCAGACGAACCACCCGATCCATCGACGCGGCCAGCCGCTCGTTATGCGTTGCGACGAGTGCGGCGCTGCCTTCTCCGCGCACCAGTTGCAGGAACTGGACCAGCACCTTGTCGGCAGTGGCTTCGTCGAGATTGCCGGTCGGCTCGTCGGCCAGCACCAGTTGCGGCTTGTTCGCCAGGGCGCGAGCGACGGCGACACGCTGCTGCTCTCCGCCCGACAGCTTGCTGGGCCGATGGTGCAGCCGCTCTCCAAGGCCGAGCGAGGTCAGCAGTTCGACAGCCCGCGCCTCTGCTTCCTCACGCGGCTTGTCAGCAACCAGCTGCGGCAGGATGACGTTCTCCATCGCGTCGAAATCGGGCAGCAGGTGGTGAAACTGGTAGATAAAGCCCAGGTGATCGCGGCGGATCGCGGCGCGCGCATCTTTGCCGAGGCGCGAGGCGTCGTGGCCTGCAATCTCGATCTTGCCGCCGAACCCGCCTTCCAGCAGCCCGACTGCCTGAAGCATGGTCGACTTGCCTGAGCCAGAGGCGCCAAGCAGCGCGACGATCTCGCCGGGCCTGACCGACAGGTCGATGCCGCGCAGCACGTCGATCTTCACGCCGCCCTGCTCGAAGCTGCGGGTCAGCCCGACGATGCGAACCACGGGACTACTCATAGCGCAGCACCTGAACCGGATCCGTACTCGCCGCCTTCCACGCGGGATAGAGCGTGGCAAGGAAGCTGAAGACCAGCGCCATCACGCAGATCGCCGCGATTTCGACAGGATCGCTGCGGCTCGGCAGTTCGGTCAGGAAGCGGATCGAGGGATCCCAAAGGTTCTGGCCGGTCAGCAGTTCGATCAGATGCACGATCGGCTGCCGGAAATAGAGGAACACGAAGCCCAGAACCAGTCCGACCACGGTGCCCAGCGCGCCGATCAGGAAGCCGGTCATCACAAAGATCTTCATCAGCGATGTTCGCGTCGCGCCCATGGTTCGCAGGATGGCAATGTCCCGAGTCTTGGCTCGCACCAGCATGATGAGCGAGGACAGGATGTTGAATACGGCGACCAGCACGATGATCGACAGCACCACGAACATGGCGACGCGCTCTACCGCGAGCGCCTCGAACAGGGTCGCGTTGATCGTCTTCCAGTCGCTGATGATCGCCTTGCCCGCAAGCTTTTGCGAGAGAGGCGCGAGTATCTCGCCGACCCTGTCCGGGTCCTCGGTCGTGACCTCGATCATGCCGATGCTGTCGCCCGACAGCAGCAAGGTCTGGGCATCGCGCATCGGCATGACGACAAACGCCTGATCGTAGTCGTAGACGCCGATCTCGAAGATGGCCGAGACATTGTAGGCGATCTGGCGCGGCACCGTGCCGAAAGGGGTGGAGCGGCCCTGCGGATTGATGATCGTGATCGAATCGCCGACGCGCGCGCCGAGGTTCTCGGCAAGACGCGCACCGATGGCCACGTTGCCACTGCCCGGCTGCAAGTCCTGCCAGCGCCCGACTTTCATCTTGGGAGCGAGCCGGCGGATATCCTCGCCTGTGTTGCCACGCACCAGCACCGCTTCGACCCTGCCGTTGAAGCTGCCCAGCAGCGGCTGTTCGATCAGCGGGGACGCGCGGGTCACGCCGGGCGTTGCGCGAACGTCCCTGAGCACGGACTGCCAGTTATCGAGCCTGCCGCCATAGGCCTGGATGATGGCGTGACCGTTCAGCCCCACGATCTTGTCGAACAGTTCGGCGCGGAACCCGTTCATCACACTCATCACGATGACGAGCGCTGCAACGCCCAGCATGACCGCGACAAGGCTGATGCCCGCGACCAGCGCAATGAAGGCCTCGCTCCTGCCCGGAAGCATGTATCGCTTGGCAATGGTCCATTCGAAGGGAGAGAGGAGCAAGCGTCGAGCCATTCAGTCAGCGCGGGAGAGCACCGGGCAATAGAGTCTGGCTGCAAGGCTGGCAAGCACGCGAGCTGCTCTGTCCCCTGCGACCGGAACAAGGCTGGACAGGCCGGGGGACCATGTTCCATGCCACGCGCGGCGAGAGAAAAGGCAAAACAATCGAGGATTCGCGAAAATGGACGAACAGGCACGCAAGACCGCGCTGCGCATGATCCCCTATGGCATCTATGTGATGACCGCCGAGGCAAAGGGCGAGGCTCCTGCCGCCGCGACGGTGAACTGGGTAACCCAGACGAGCTTTTCCCCGCCGCTGATCGCGGTCGGCGTCAAGACCGACTCGGGTGTCTATGCGGCCACCCGCGCGGCCGGGCATTTCGTGCTCAACATGCTCGGCAAGGGCCAGCAGGGCGCGGCCTTCACTTTCTTCAAGCCGGCCGAACTGGAAGACGGCAAACTTTCGGGCGAAGCGATCGAATGGGCCGCAAACGGCGCGCCCATGCTGAAAAGCGCGGCTGCTGCCGTCGAATGCAAGCTCGTCGAGGTCGTGGAACTGGGCGACCATCACACCTTCATCGGCGAAGTGACCAACGTCCATCTGCACACCGAGCCCGAAGGCCGGCCCGACGAGGCGATCCTTGAGATGAAGGAACTGGGCGAAAAGGTTTTCTACGGCGGCTGAGGCCCTGATTAGGGGGCGGAGCGGCAATGCGGCGCGCTCTGCCCCTTGCAATTCATGCTGCAAGCGCGCACATGCCCCGCATCGACGGCTGGCGCGGACCCTTGATGAACATCACACATCCCTTCCTCGATGCTGACGGCGACAAGCTGCGCGAGGAATGCGGCATATTTGGCGTGATCGGCGCTAGGGACGCCGCGGCCATGACCGCGCTCGGCCTCCATGCGCTCCAGCACCGTGGGCAGGAAGCGGTCGGCATCGTCAGCTTCGACGGTCATGAATTCTTCGCCCGGCGCGGGCTCGGCCATGTCGCGCAGGTGTTTGAAGAGGGCACTCTTTCGGAATTGCCGGGCGAGATGGCGTCGGGCCATGTCCGCTATTCCACCACCGGCGGTCAGGGCCTGCGCAACGTGCAGCCTCTCCACGCCGACCTGGCTCGCGGTGGTTTCACCGTGGCCCACAACGGCAACATTTCCAACGCGATGGCGCTCAAGCGCGAGCTGGTGAACAAGGGCGCGATCTTCCAGTCGAGCTCGGATACCGAGGTCATCATCCACCTCATCGCCACGAGCCGCTATCCGACGCTTCTGGACCGCTTCGTCGATGCCCTGCGCATGATCGAAGGCGCCTATTCGCTGATCTGCATGACCACCAAGCGGATGATCGCCTGCCGCGATCCGCTGGGCATTCGCCCACTGGTGATGGGCAAGATCGGCGATGCGACCGTTTTCGCCAGCGAGACGGTCGCGCTCGACGTGGTCGGCGCCGAATTCATTCGCGAGATCGAGCCGGGCGAGATCGTCGAGGTACGGCAGGACGGCCGGATCACGAGCCATCGCCCCTTCGGCCCCCAGAACGCGCGCCCCTGCATCTTCGAACACGTCTATTTCAGCCGCCCCGATTCGACGATGGGCGGCCAGTCGGTCTACGCCGTGCGCAAGCAGATCGGCGTTGAACTGGCCCGCGAATCGCTGGCCGATGCCGACATGGTCGTTCCCGTGCCGGACAGCGGCGTTCCTGCCGCCATCGGCTATGCGCAGGAATCCGGCATTCCGTTCGAACTGGGCATCATTCGCTCGCACTATGTCGGCCGCACCTTCATCCAGCCGTCTGACGGCGCGCGGCATGCGGGCGTAAAGCGCAAGCACAATGCCAACCACCAGCTCGTCAAGGGCAAGCGAATCGTGCTGATCGACGACTCGATCGTTCGCGGCACGACCAGCCTCAAGATCATCGAGATGATGCGCGATGCAGGCGCTGCCGAAGTACACATGCGGATTGCCAGCCCGCCAACAGAGCATAGCTGCTTCTACGGCGTCGATACGCCCGAGCGGTCCAAGCTGCTCGCTGCGAACATGCAGATCGAGGCAATGGCAGACTTCATCAAGGCGGATAGCCTTGCCTTCATTTCCATCGACGGCCTCTACCGTGCCGTGGGCGAAGCGGGACGCAATGCGCAATGCCCGCAGTTCTGCGACGCCTGCTTTACCGGCGACTATCCGACGCGGCTGACCGATCTGGCCGAGCGTCAGTCGCCCGATCTGCTGACCCTGCCGCTCGATGATGAGAAGGCCAGCAAGGTCGCGTGAGCGAAAAACCGTTCTCTGGTGAAGTCGCCCTCGTGACGGGCGCGAGCCGCGGCATCGGTGCAGCGACCGCGCTGGCGCTTGCCGAGGCTGGCGCTCATGTCGTGCTGACGGCACGAGACGCCAAGGCGCTCGAAGAAGTGGAAGAACGCATCCATCAGGCAGGTGGCACCGCGACCATCGCGCCGGTCAACCTTTCCGAGCCAGACGGGATCGCGCGGCTCGCCACGGCCGTGTCGCAGCGTTGGGACAAGCTCGACATGCTCGTCATCAATGCGGCCCTGCTCCCCCAGCTCGGGCCGGTGACCGACATCGACCAGGGTGCCTTCAACAAGGCGCTGACAGTGAACGTGCTGGCAACCCAGGCCCTGCTCGCCAATTTCTCTCCGCTCCTCAAGAAGAGCGGCAATGCGCGCGTGATCGGGCTGACCAGCTCGGTCGCGACTGCGCCCCGCGCCTTCTGGGGCGCCTATGCCTCGACCAAGGCGGCATTCGAAGTGCTGCTCGATTGCTATGCGCAGGAAACGAAGAATATCGCGAAACTGCGCGTTGCAGTGGTCAATCCGGGAGCGACCCGGACCCAGATGCGCGCCCGCGCCTATCCCGGCGAGGATCCAGCCACGCTGAAGGGCCCGGAAGTCGTTGCCGAACAACTGGTTCGCCTGCTTGGTGAACAGTTCGAGAGCGGCCATCACGAATCCGTTAACCACGCATGAAAACGCCAAGTTAACGAAATCCCGGGATAGTTTGCTCGAACCCGCGTGCATTTCGCGCATGGTTGGAGCCCGTCCGATGCCGATCACGAAGAACTTTGGCAACCGCTATGCCTTAGCTGCTCAGGAAGACCGCAGCGCGCCGCGCAGCCGTGTCTCCATTCCCGCTTCCCTGCGCCCTTCGGGCAGCAAAGGTTTCCAGACGGTCATCAACGACCTTTCGCTTTCCGGCTTTTCGGCTACCTCGATCAACCGCATTCACCCCGGCACTGTCGTCTGGTTGACCATGCCCGGACTGCAATCGATGCAGGCGAGTGTCGTATGGTGGGAAGACAGCCTCGTCGGCTGTGCCTTCGAGCAGCTGCTCAGCCCGATCATCCACGACAACATTCTCAACCGCTGGACGAACGACGGAACCTACGACCCGCGCTGATCGGGGACGGCAGGCTCAGGCGCGCTTGACCAGAGTCACCTGCGCCACGTCGATACCGCGCCCGCGGAAACCGCCTTCGCAATACATCAGGTAAAAGCGCCAGAGGTCCACGAACTCCTGGTCGAACCCGTGCGGCAGGCGGCCATCTGCAACGGCCCTGTCGAACCGCAGGCGCCACTGGCGCAGGGTTTCGGCGTAATCGAGAGCGAAGTGTTGGCGGTCCCGCCATTCCAGCCCGCGCTCTTGAGCCAGCCTGGCAAATTCGCTCTCACTGACGAGAAGCCCGCCGGGAAAGATGTAGGCCTGGATGAAATCGGCGCTGTGGGAATAGTCCTCGAACAGGTCATCGCGCATCGCAATATACTGGATCGCCGCTCGCCCGCCCGGCTTGAGGTTGCGCGCGATGCAATCGAAGAAATTGGGCCAGTATTCGCGCCCTACTGCCTCGACCATTTCGACACTCACCACGCCATCGAACTGCGCATGCACATCGCGGTAATCCTGCTTGCGGAACTCTATCGAAGCGCCTGCATGTCTTTTCCGCGCAAAGGCGAGTTGCTCGTCGGACAGGCTGATTGCTGTCACATGCGCACCGCCATCGGCGAGGTGCCGGGCAAGCGCCCCCCAACCGCAGCCGATTTCGAGAACCTCACGCGCGCCGTCGAGCCGTGCTGAAATAGTCTCCAGCTTGCGCTCTTGCGCCTTTTCGAGCGTGTCGCCCGGAGCAAAGCGCGCGCTTGAGTAGCACATCGTCGGATCGAGCCATGCTGCGTAGAAATCGTTCCCGAGATCGTAGTGCGCGTGGATATTGCGCTGAGAACCAGAGCGGGTGTTGCGATGAAACCAGTGGAACGCTCGCAATGCCCAACGCCACGGGCCATGCGCACGTCCCACGTCGCCCAGAGCCGTGGCATTGTCCATGAACAGGGCGAACAGCGGAACCGGGTCAGGACTTTCCCATTCGCGCTGCTGCCAGCCCTGGAAGCATCCTATCGAACCGCTGGTCGCCAGCCGCAGCAAGGCGCGCCAGGAGTTGAGCCGCACCACTGCATCGAAACCGGGGCGTCGCCCGCCCAGCAGGCGCCGCGAGCCGTCCGGCAGGGTCAAACGGATCGAGCCGCGCTCCAGCCCCGCATCGATCCTGCCGACAATGCGTGAGACGCCGCCCGAAAGCATGCGGGCCAGCCAATCCGGTCCCACTCCCCAGCGCCAGCCCTCCGCAACGAGCTGCTCGCCTCTTCCTGGCATTTGCGAGCTCATGACCGGATTATGTCAAAATTGACGGCTTAGAGCAATTACCCGAGCATGAATGCGTAAGTGCCTATTCCTTTATTGCAGAATAGGCCTCAAGCGCGCGCGCCCTTGCTTCCTTGTGACCGATGATTTTTTCCGGGTATGCAGGTGGCCGCAGCAGCCCTTCGGGGTCGTGAATCTCGTCGTCCGACAGGTCGGCAAGCTCCGGCACCCATTCGCGAATATAACCCGCCGCATCGAATTTTTCGGACTGCGAAAGCGGGGCCATGATCCGCGGGAACATGTTGGAATCGACTCCGGTTCCGGCAACCCACTGCCAGTTGACGCCGTTGCTCGCGTAGTCGGCATCGACCAGCGTGCCCCAGAACCAGCGCTCGCCCTGTCGCCAGTCAATCAGCAGGTGCTTGATGAGGAAGCTGGCCGCGATCATCCGCACCCGGTTGTGCATCCAACCTATCGCCCAGAGCTGGCGCATCCCGGCATCGACGATCGGATAGCCGGTGCGGCCCTGCTGCCAGGCCTTGAGGTCGTCGTCCGCTGCCTTGCCGGTGCGCCATTCGAACCGGTCGAACCGCTCACGGTAGTTGCCGTCGGGATAGTCAGGGAACTGGCAGATCACGTTCTGTGCATAGTCGCGCCAGATCAGTTCTGACCTGAAGGACGTCACGCCCTCGCCCCGCTTGCCTTCCAGCGC
Organism: Novosphingobium sp.; assembly: GCA_020446505.1. Lineage (GTDB taxonomy): Bacteria > Pseudomonadota > Alphaproteobacteria > Sphingomonadales > Sphingomonadaceae > Novosphingobium. Next base: position 10,435 of record JAGREN010000004.1, read on the forward strand.
TTTCCACACCTGCGAGGGGGACAGTTCGCCATGATGCAGGTGCGGCGACAGGCGCGAGGAGCCGTCGACCGAGGGCAGGTTGCGGTCGGTTTCGTAGGCGGTAACGCTTTCGACAAACTCTTCCAGACGCGCGTGCGCCGGATCTTCGCCCCTCTCCCAAATTTCGCGCAATCCGCCTGCCCAGTCCGGCTTGCTCGGCTCAAGACCCCAGTCCTCAAGCCTTTCCGACTCCGGCCAGTTGTCAGGCAGGGTCATCGCGGGCTCCGGCAAGGGATCGCGCGCGGGAAGAATGCGCGAGATCGCCCGATAGAACGGCGTATAGATCTTGTAAGGCTCACCCGACCCGCTCGTGACGCTGCCCGGCGGCATCAGGTAATTGCCGTCATGCAATACGAGGTCGACCTTTGAAGACAGGTCCGCTTCTGCCTTGCGCCACCACGGTTCGTAATGGCGGATCGCATGAACGGTGCTCGCCCCCGTCTCCATCGCCAGCTCTGCGATCGCCTTCACCGCATCGCCGCGCCGCAGGATCAGGCGGGAGTTGTGCCGGCCAAGTCGCCGCGACAGGCTATCGAGGCTGCCATGCAGCCACCACCGCGCCGCGCCTCCCAGCTTGCGGTCGCCGGGGCGCTCGTCGTCGAGCACATAGACCGCGATGACCGGCCCTGCCTGAGCCGCCGCGCAGAACGCGGGCTGATCGGCGAGACGCAAATCGCGCCTCAGCCAGACTATGTGTGGTGCTGTCATCCTCGCTCCCCTACACGATAATCCGGAACGAAAAATCTCGCGCAGGGTTGCTTGCCCCAATGGCCGTATCGAACCAGACGATCTCTCATGAACCGAGCGGCCCTGCGAGCCGCCGATGGCACACGCTGATAGCCGGCTGCCTGTGCTGGGTGCTGTTCGCGATGGTCGCGTGGTGCGTGAAAAGCGGTTTGACGGGCAGTTTTGACGAGGCAGGACTGCGCCTCTGGCGCGATGCGAATCTCGCGCCCCTGGGACCGATCTGGCTTGGCGCCATCGTTCGCGCCGTAACCGACATAGGCGACTGGCCATTGCGCAACGTCTTCGCAGGCGCAGGCGTCATCGCGCTGGCTCTGCTCGGACGTCGTCACAGCGCGGCGGTATTGTTCTTCACCGTCGTGAGCGGCTGGATCGCCAATTCCCAGCTGAAACTGCTGTTCGAGCGCGAACGGCCCACGATCGTGCCGCACCTCGTCGATGCGAGCGGCCTGAGTTTTCCCAGCGGGCACAGCTTCAACGCGGCGCTGGTCTACCTGTCGCTGGCGCTGGCCTTTGCGCCGTTCAGTTCGCGCCAAAACGTGAGAGTGGCAATTTTCGCTGGTTCAACAGGTCTCAGCATCGCCATTGCCGCCAGCAGGGTGTGGCTGGGCGTACACTACCCGAGCGATGTCATCGCCGGATGGCTGGCAGGAACTGGCTGGGCGCTGATCGCAGCGGCCCTGTTTCTGCCAGCGGCGGACCGGGTCGGCGCTGGCCTTCCCGATCCGGATCGCTGAAACAGGTCAGCCTTCGACGGTCCAGGTCTGGCCCTTGCCAAGCAGCTTGCCGAGGTCGGCCACGCGGCCACCGCTCGACTTCTCGCGCTCGGCGACGACATCGGAGTCGAAAGTCGGCTTCGGATCGTCGTAGATGACGCCAAGAGCCATCGGGAACTCGCGGAATTTCGGCGCAACGCGCAAGTCGACGAGCATGTAGGCGACCGCACGGTTGGTGACGTCATGGACAATCACGCCTGCCGACTGCCAGTCACCATCGACGACATCGACGATCTTGAGCGAAAGCGTCTCGTGATCCATCGTGATGCCCTTGGTTCCGCCAGCGAACAGCATCGGTGCGCCGTTTTCGAGCCAGAGCTGCTGGTCCTCAACGCCCTTCGCCGCAGCGAAGTCGTCGAAACGGTCCTTGTTGTAGACGATGCAGTTCTGGAAAATCTCGATGAAGGCAGCGCCGCGATGGGCGTGCGCTGCCTTGAGCACGTCGGGCAGGTTCTTCGAAACGTCGAAACCGCGCGCAACGAACCGCGCGCCGGAACCGAGCGCGAAGGCGCAGGGGCTGGCCGGACGGTCCACCGAACCGATCGGCGACGAAGGCGAGTTGGTGCCCTGGCGGCTGGTCGGCGAGTACTGGCCCTTGGTCAGGCCATAAATCTCGTTGTTGAACAGCAGGATCTGGCAATCGAGATTGCGGCGCAGCACATGCATGGTGTGGTTGCCGCCAATCGACATGCCGTCACCGTCGCCCGTCACCAGCCAGACGTCGAGCTCGGGATTGGCGAGCTTGATGCCGGTCGCAAAGGCAGGCGCACGACCGTGGATCGTATGGAAGCCGTAGCTCTCGACGTAATAGGGGAAACGGCTGGAGCAGCCGATGCCCGAAACGAACACCGTCTTGGACGGGTCCGCGCCAAGCTGCGGCAGGGTGCGCTGCACCGCCTTGAGGATCGCGTAGTCACCGCAACCTGGGCACCAGCGCACTTCCTGATCGGTTTCCCAATCCTTGAGCGTGGTTTCGATCTTGGTCATCTCGTTCATTGGAAATTTCCAAAAATTAGGATGGGAAGAGCAAATCCGAGCCCCATCAATACCAAAACAATGACCAGCCGCTTCTGACTGGTCGTCAACCCTCCCAAATCAAGCCTCCGGGCTCGGCAGCTGGGTATCGTTGACTGGCACTTCCCCGCCTTCATTGCCGGGAACACCGTCGAAATACTTGGCAATCGCCGCTTCCAGCTCGGCAATGGCGAAGGGCTGGCCCGACACCTTGTTGAGCGGCTTGGCGTCGATCAGGTACTGGTCGCGCAGCACGGTCTTGAACTGGCCGGTGTTCATTTCCGGCACCAGCACGTTGTCGAACCCGCGCAGCAAGTCGCCAAGGTTGCTCGGCAGCGGCCAGATGTGGCGGACATGGACATGGCTGACGTCCAGCCCCTTGCGGCGCGCACGGCGAACCGCCTGATGGATCGGCCCGTAGGTCGACCCCCAGCCAACGACGACCAGCTTGCCGGTCTCGTTGCCGAGGCACACGTCCTGCGCAGGCGTTGCGCCAGCCACGGCATCGACCTTGCCCTTGCGTGCATCGGTCTGTGCCTGGTGCGTGTCGGGCGAATAGTCGAGGTTGCCGGTGTCGATGGCCTTCTCGATGCCGCCGATGCGGTGCATCAGGCCCGGCGTGCCCGGCTTGATCCACGGGCGCACGCCCCTGGCATCGCGCTTGTAGGGCAGAAGCGTATCGTCGGGGCCGTTCTTCTCTTCGAGGAAGGAGACCGGGAACGGCTCGAACGAAGAGGGGTCCGGCACCTTCCACGGCTCGGCCGCATTGGCGATATAGCCGTCGGTCAGCAGCATGACCGGAGTCATGAACTGGACGGCGATACGGCAGGCCTCGATTGCGCAGTAGAACGAGTCGGACGGGCTGCGCGCGGCAATCACCGGCATCGGCGTGTCGCCGTTACGGCCGTAAACCGCCTGATAGAGGTCCGATTGTTCGGTCTTGGTGGGAAGGCCGGTCGACGGACCGCCGCGCTGCGAGTTGACGATGACGAGCGGCAGCTCGGTCATGGCGGCAAGGCCCATCGCCTCACCCTTGAGCGCGATACCCGGACCGGACGAGGAGGTCACGCCAAGCTGGCCAGCGTAGGACGCGCCGATGGCCGCGCAGATCGCCGCGATCTCGTCTTCCGCCTGGAAGGTCGTGACACCGAATTCCTTCACCTTCACGAGATTGTGCAGGATCGCCGAAGCAGGCGTGATCGGATAGCCGCCGAAGAACATCGGCAGGCCGGCAAGCTGTGCGCCGGCGACCAGGCCAAGGCTGATCGCCTCCGCGCCCGTGACCGTGCGGTAAAGACCTGGCTCGGCCGGAACCGAGTCGACGTGCAGGCGGCGCAGCGGGCCGGAAATCTCGGCCGTCTCGCCATAGGCATGGCCCGCGTTGAGCGCGGCGATGTTGGCACCGGCAATGTCGGGCTTCTTGGCGAACTTGGCATTGATGCCGTCGATGATCGGCTGGCGATCACGGTCGAACATCCACAGCGCGAGGCCGAGCGTCCACATGTTCTTGCAGCGCAGGGCTTCCTTGTTGCCAAGGCCGAAGGGCTTGACCGCCTCGATGGTCAGGGCGCTGATGTCGAAAGCCAGCAAGTCCCACTTGGCAAGGCTGCCATCCTCGAGCGGATTGGTCTCGTACTTCGCCTTGTCGAGGTTGCGCTTCGAGAATTCGCCGGTGTCGGCGATGATGAGGCCGCCGAGCTTGAGCGCGCCAAGATTGGTCTTGAGCGCCGCCGGGTTCATCGCGACCAGCACGTCAGGCGCGTCGCCCGCCGTGGTGATCTCGCTCGATCCGAAGTTGATCTGGAATGCCGAAACGCCGAACAGCGTGCCTTGCGGCGCGCGAATCTCGGCCGGGAAGTCCGGGAACGTCGCAAGATCGTTGCCGGCAAGCGCGGTCGAGAGCGTGAACTGCCCGCCCGTAAGCTGCATGCCGTCGCCGGAGTCCCCGGCAAATCTTACGACTACTGCTTCGGGCGATTCACCGCCCGATTGTGCTAGTGCGGATTCCCGCTCTGCAGAAACTGTTGCCATCCTTGTCCTCTGAGGCGCCTTTTTGGAATTGACTGTCCGGTTGCCCTAGACCAACCGACTTGGCAGGCAATTCAGAAAATCTCTCCCGGTTGAAACCGTAATGATCCGCAAGAGGCGCATGCCCGTCGCTAGTCAAGTCCTGATCGACAGAAAACCAACAGGCTGTCTCGGTTTGAAAGCTTCGCGCTTACGCTTGCGTCTCGCCATCCATAGCACGTTGAACAGGCTGTAGAATGAACGATTTTGCACATCTTCCTTATCGTCCCTGCGTTGGCGTGATGCTCGTCAGCACCTCCGGCCTCGCCTTTGTCGGCAAGCGGATCGACAATCAGGAGGGCGACTGGTGGCAGATGCCGCAGGGCGGAGTCGATCCCGGCGAGGACCTGCGCGATGCGGCCATGCGCGAACTGTACGAGGAAACCGGCGTCGTTGCCGAAAACGCCCAGATCATCGCGCAGACGCGCGAGGAGCACTTCTACGACCTCCCGCCCGAATTGCTCGGCAAGCTATGGAAGGGGCGCTATCGCGGCCAGCGCCAGCACTGGTTCCTTGCACGTTTCACCGGAAGCGATGCGGACGTGCGGCTGGATGCGCACCAGCCGCCCGAGTTCTGCGAATGGCAATGGGTCCAGCCGGAGCGGCTGCCCGACCTCATCGTGCCGTTCAAGAAACCCGTCTATCGCGCTGTTCTGGAAGAATTCCGCGCGCTGATCTGACGATCAGTTCTCGCTGACGACCGGGTTGGGCTTTATCGAATCCGCGTGGACGACGAGCCGGGTCGGCTGCGCGTCGAGCACAGTGGCCAGCTTGCGAGTCGCATCGCAATCGGTCCCGCACAGGGTTTCAAGCTGTGCAAGATTGCGGCGCGCCTTTTCAAGCGCGCCCTTTTCGGCCAGTGCAGCGCCCTCGCCGGAAATCGCCTGGACGTTGCGGGGGTCGGTCACGAGAGCGGAACGATAGTAGTGCAGCGCCTTGCCCTGCATGCCCTGCTTGCGAGTCGCTTCAGCAAGGTTGACTAGAACCGCGGGATTTCCGGGCTGCATCACCAGAGCCGCCTCGAAAGCGTCGATCGCGCCGTTTACATCGCCTTTCACCAGCCTGGCATGGCCATCCGCGACGAGTTCGGCAGCGCGCGGTCCCAGTTCATCTCCCGTACTTGACCAGGCAATGCTGGATGTGACGCCTGCGAGAAGCGACAGGGCAAGTGCAGCGGGAGTGAAGCGCATCAGATAATCCTTGGCCTGGAGTGCATACCGGGTCATTTGGCCAAGGCTAACATATCCTGATTAGCCGTGCGATGAAAAATCCGTCCGTCCCGTCGCGGAACGGCGTCAGACGCAGACCTTTTCCACGACTCGTTCCAAATCCCGGCGACAGCGCCTGCGCTTCCCATTTTTCATGGCGTGCGAGGAACGAGTCGATCTGGTCCGCTCCCTCCTCGTCGAGCAGGGAGCAGGTGACGTAGATCAATGCCCCGCCTTCCTTCACCAAAGGCGCTGCCACATCGAGAAGGCGCGATTGCAATCCCGTCGTATCGGCAAGCCAGCCTTCCGAAAGCCGCCAGCGGGCTTCGGGATTGCGGCGCCAGGTCCCGGTTCCCGAACACGGCGCGTCGACCAGCACGGCGTCTGCGCAGCCTCGCAGGTCGGCGAGAGCTTCCGCCTCCCGGCGCGGGTCGAGCAGCCGGGTTTCGATGATCGCGCTCGCACCTGCCCGTTCGGCGCGCGGCGCGAGCCGTGACAGCCGGGAGCGGTCGGTATCGCAGGCGATGACCCTGCCGCGCTCGCCCACCCGCGCCGCCAGCGCCAGCGTCTTGCCGCCAGCCCCGGCGCAAAGGTCGATTACCGTGCTGCCTTCCGACACCGAGACGGCCTGGCAGGCTAGCTGTGAGCCTGCATCCTGCACCTCGATTGCACCCGCCTTGAAGGCCTCGCTATCCTCGATTCGCGTGCCGTGCGGATAACGCAGCGCACTGGCAATGCCGATCTGTTCGCCACCTTCGGGCGGACTGGCAGTACCGGACTTCAGAGCATTCACGCGAATATCGAGCGGCGCGCGCTCAAGCAGGGCCTGTGCTTCCTCACCGGTGATCTCGCTGCGTGCAAGTCTCTGTTCCAGCCATTCAGGCGCAATGCCCCCTGCAGCGACTGTCTCGCCGGGCTTGACTGGCTCAGGACCATAGCTCGATCCATCGAACAGCAAGGACAGGGAAGAATCGCTTTCAGCCAGCCGCAACATGGCCGCGCGACCGCTCGCCGGAACTTCGCCACAGCAGCGAATTGCGGTGTAGACCAGATCGCGCACCGCCCTCCGATCCCTCGATCCAGCGAAGCGGCGGGTGCGGAACCACTCCGAAACGATGCGGTCGGCAGGTGCGCCGCCTGACCCGGCAGCGGCGATCACGAGGTCGAGTATCTCGATAGCGGCCTGAACCCGCGCGGACGGGGTCATGAGATAGGATCAGCGCGTCGGATAATTCGGCGCCTCGCGCGTGATCGTGACGTCATGGACATGGCTCTCGCGCAGGCCTGCATTGGTAATGCGGATAAACTTGGCCTTGGTGCGCAGATCCTCGATGGTAGCCGAACCGGTATAGCCCATTGCTGCCTTGATGCCGCCGACAAGCTGGTGAATCACGTCCTTGGCCGGTCCCTTGAAGGCCACCTGCCCCTCTATCCCTTCGGGCACCAGTTTCATCTGGTCCTTGATGTCGCCCTGGAAATAGCGGTCCGCGCTGCCTCGGCCCATGGCGCCGACCGAACCCATGCCGCGGTAGGATTTATAGGCGCGGCCCTGATAGAGGAACGTTTCGCCCGGAGCTTCCTCGGTACCTGCCAGCATCGAGCCGATCATGATCGAGCTGGCCCCGGCAGCCAGCGCCTTGGCCGCATCGCCCGATGTGCGCAGGCCGCCATCGGCGATCACCGGGACGCCTGCCTTGTCGGCCTCCTCGGCTGCTTCCATCACGGCGGTAAGCTGCGGCACGCCGACGCCGGCAACGATGCGCGTGGTACAGATCGAGCCCGGCCCGATGCCGACCTTGATCGCGTCCACGCCGGCATCGACCAGCGCCCTGGCCGCTTCTGCCGTCGCCACGTTGCCCGCGATGACCTGGGCCGAGTTCGAAAACTTCTTCACCCGCTCGACCGCACGCGAAACGTCGCGGTTATGGCCGTGGGCGGTATCGATGACGATGACGTCGCACTCGACGTCGAGCAGGGCCTCGGTCCGCTCGAATCCCTTGTCCCCCACCGTCGTGGCCGCCGCGACGCGAAGGCGTCCGGCCTCGTCCTTGGTGGCGCTCGGGAAAGTGACGGCCTTCTCGATGTCCTTGACGGTGATGAGGCCGATACAATGGAAAGCATCGTCGACCACCAGCAGCTTCTCGATGCGCCGCTGATGGAGCAGCCGCCGCGCCTCGTCGCCGCTGGTGCCGAGCCTGACCGTCGCCAGATCGTCCGAGGTCATCAATTCGCGTACGGGCTGGTTGGGATTGTCGGCAAAGCGCACGTCGCGGTTCGTAAGGATACCGACCAGCTTGCCGCTATCCTCCACGACCGGAATGCCGCTGATCCGGTTGTTCTTCATCAGCGCCTGCGCCTCGCCCAAAGTCGCATCGGGCGCGATGGTGATGGGATTGACGACCATGCCGCTCTCGAAACGCTTCACCGCGCGAACCGCAGCACACTGCTCCTCAATGGACAGGTTCCGGTGCAGCACGCCGATCCCGCCCATCTGCGCCATGACGATCGCCATATCGGCTTCGGTCACGGTGTCCATGGCCGAGGAAACGACCGGGATGTTGAGATCAATCGCGCGTGTGAGACGGGTGCGGGTGTCCGCCTGGGTCGGAATGATGTCCGACTCTGCCGGGCGCAGCAGGACGTCATCGAAAGTCAGTCCCAGCGTAATGTCCATGTGCGCCACCCTTGTGCTCTTTTTCCGGCCTGTCGCCGGATTCGTGGCGGCCCATGTAACCACTTGCGGCCCTGGCCGCTAGTGCCTCATTTGACTGGCGGAGCGAAGCTCTTCGTATCGGCAAACCAGCGCACCAGCGCGACGTGGAGAGCCACGTCCTGAGCCGCGCCTCCAAGCTCCAGGTCGAGATTGAGATCGTCGCCCGGCCGATGATAATATTCGTCGAAATAGCGCTTGATCCGCGCCATATCGCCATAGGCGCTCGAAACCATGACGGCGGGCACGTCATGCTGAAGCAGGGCCCAGCCGTCTTGCCTGCGCACATACTGGTTGGCGTCTTTTCCGGATATGAGCTTGCGCTTCTCCTGCTTGACGACTTTCGCGATGTCGGCATCGAGCCCCGTCATGCCCTCGCCGACTATCGCAACGGGCGTGCCATACGGCGCGATGGCTACCGTATCGATGTTGAAGGCGGCGACAATGCTGGAAAGCGGAATGGGGGGAGCTTCGGCAAAGGCATGAGCGCCAAGCAGGCCGAGTTCCTCAGCCGTCGTTGCCAGAAAGTATACGTCACGGTCCGGTCGCGTCCCTTTCGCCAGCCTGCGGGCGATTTCGGTCAGCACGGCGACGCCGCTCGCATTGTCGATCGCACCATTGCAGATTAGGTCTTCGGCGGGCGGCTCGGCACATTCACCGAAATGATCCCAGTGCGCGGACAGCAGAACTGCCCCGGAACCGGGAGTGCGACCCGGCAGCCGGCCGATCAGGTTGTAGGTGTGGATCGTCGTCTCGCGAGTCGTGGCTTCCAGCGAAGCGGTGATTTCGAGCGGGATCGGCGTGAAATTCTTTCGTCCTGCGATAGCTTCCAGAGAAGCGAGCGAACGACTGGTTCCACTCAGCAAGCGCGACATCGCCTTTGCGGTGATGAATGCCTCGAGATCGCCGCCAAGCGCATCGTCGGACAGGGCATATCCCGAACGCTTGCGCCTCGCCTCCACCTGGCTGAGCGACCTGAACCCGTCCAGCACCGTGATGACGGCCGATGCGCCCTGTTCGAGAAGTGCGTCCTGCCGGAGCGACCCCTCTTCGCCCGCATCCAGCACGACGGCCACCCGGCCCGCCAGCTCATTGCGGGAAAATTCGAGGTTGTCGGCCCTGCCGACGAACAGCATCGGCGCATTGCGGACGAGGCTGCGCTTGCCACTGGTGATGACGATGACGTCCTGATCCGTCAGCGGCACATGGCGGCCGCGCGCAATGAACTGCGTGCGCGAAGCAGCAGGCTCGCGTGCGACCAGCGTCACCGGAGCAAACCAGGGGTTGCTCGGGTCGTTGGTTCCCGACTGGAGGCCGATATCGAACCACTGCCTGCCAAGGTAGCGGAGGGTTTTGGCTTCCCCGTCGGTGCCTGGCTGCCGACCGTCGAAATCGTCGCTGGCAAGAACCTCGATATGTTCGCGAAGGCGCTTTTCGAGCGCCTTGTCGCGACTGGCGGCCTCGGCGACCGTGGGCAGTACAAGAACGCCGCAAAGCAAGGCAAACAGGGCCGCCGCGCGAAGCGCCCCCCGACATTTACCCGGAATCGCAGTCAACCTGTTCATATCCCCGGCTTATACGATAGGCGGGTGGCCGAAAAGTGACCGGCACAAATAAGACCAAATGTTTTACTGCGCCGTCCAGCCGCCATCGACGGTTATGTTCGATCCGGTGATGTTCGCAGCCTCGTCCCTGCACAGGAAAAGCGCCATCGCGCCGATGTCGGAAGGATGGACGAACTTCTTGGTCGGCTGGCGTTCGAGCATCACGTCCTCAATCACCTGCTCGCGCGTCATGTTGCGGGCCTTCATCGTGTCGGGGATCTGGTTTTCCACCAGCGGAGTCCAGACATAGGCCGGACTAATGCAGTTGGCGGTGATGTTGAAAGTCGCCAGTTCGAGCGCCAGCGTCTTGGTCAGTCCGTCGAGGCCGTGCTTGGCGGAAACATAGGCGGACTTGAACGGCGATGCCGTCAGCGAATGGGCGCTGGCCACATTGATGATCCGGCCCCACCCTGCCTTCTTCATGTAGGGCACGGCAAGCCGCGACGTGTGAAACGCGGCCGTGAGGTTGAGCGCGATGATCGCGTCCCACTTCTCCACCGGGAATTCCTCGACCGGGGCGACATGCTGCATGCCGGCATTGTTGACGACGATGTCGCAGTCACCCGCAGCCGCCATCAGTTCCTCGACGCCCTCGCGTTTCGACAGGTCTCCGCCAACATGGCTGGCGTCCAGTTCTTCGCACAAGGCAGCGATTTCCGCCGCGTCGCCGAAGCCGGAAAGGACGACCTTTGCGCCCTTCGAATGGAGCGCGCGCGCCACGGCCAAACCGATTCCCGATGTCGAGCCGGTAATCACCGCCCGCTTGCCTTCTAGGAACATTCTCGACTCCTGTCCGTCTATGTCGGTAAGCTGCGTGGGCCGCGGGCCTTCGCGTCTCGCGTTTTCGCAACTGCACAATAGAGGTTCTAGCCATGCGTCTTCCCCGCTTCAACCCCGGCAGTGTCGATGTACGCGGTGGCGGCAGTGGTGGCGGGATGCGTGGAGGAACGCTGGGTTGCGGCACTCTCGTCATCGTGCTGATCGGCGCGCTGGTTTTCGGCATCGATCCCGGCCAGATGCTCGGAACTGTCGAATCGATGCAGGGCAATTCGCCGACGCAGCAACAGGGTCCGCAGGGCAATAATGCCGAGGAACTGTGCAATGCCAACGCCTATGCGCTGGAATCGTGCAACGCGCTGGGTTCGCTGAACGAGACCTGGCAGCCGCTTTTTACGAAGGCCAATGTCCCGTTCAAGCAGCCATCGCTTCACTTCTACACGGGCGGCACGCGCTCGGGCTGCGGCGCTGCGTCGAGCGCGATGGGACCGTTCTATTGCCCGGCCGATCACGGCATCTACATCGACACCAGCTTTTACAACACGATGGACCGGCAGATGGGCGCTGGCGGCGACTTTGCGCGCTATTACGTCATTGCCCACGAATATGGCCACCACGTCCAGAACCTGACCGGAATGGCCGATCAGGTTCGCAGCGCGCAGCAGCAGAACCCGCGGCAGGCCAATGCCCTGCAGGTCCGCATGGAACTGCAGGCGGACTGCTATGCGGGCGTATGGGCCGCGAAGCATCGTGACCTGATCGAACCGGGCGACCTTGAAGAAGGCATGACGGCAGCCAACGCCATCGGCGACGATACCCTGCAGCAGCAGGCCGGGCGCGGCGTCAATCCGGAAAGCTTTACGCACGGCTCAAGTGCGCAGCGCATGGAATGGCTGCGGCGCGGCTTGCAGACCGGCGACGACGAGGCCTGCGACACCTTTTCCGATCTCAGGCGTTGATCCGGGAAGAGCGGCATTGGGCCGCGACAGGAGGAACACGTGATCCGCCACGCACTTCTCGCAACTGGCATGGCATTCTTGTTCGCCGCACCCGTGATGGCGTCCCAGGTCAAGCCGATCACCCAGGAAGACCCGGACGTGGTGGACGTCGCCAAGACGCCTGTCACGGACCTCAATATCGACAAGAAGGAGATCCCGGCGATCCTGCTGCAGGCGCAGGCGCGCCCCTATAGTCTGACCGGGCTTGGCCGCTGTAGCGCGCTTGTCAGCGAAGTTTCCGCGCTGGACGACGTTCTCGGGCCAGACCTCGACCTCCCCGAGGAAGAACGCGCCCGGATCAGCGCGGGCCGTGTCGCAAAGACGGTCGTCGGCTCCTTCATCCCGTTCCGCGGCCTGATCCGCGAAGTCTCGGGTGCGAACGATCATGACCGCAAGGTGCGCGCCGCAATTCAGGCCGGGCTCGCGCGGCGCGGCTTCCTCAAAGGCGCCGGTCAGGCCAAAGGCTGCGCCTATCCGGCAAGGCCAGCGTCCCGCAAGGAAGTCAGCGAATACATGGCTGAGCGTCAGGCGGAAGAAGACGCCAAGTCCTCCGAGGACAAGTCCGCTCAGGAAGCCACCAAAGATTGAACCAGCCCCAGGTCAGGCCTCGCTGGTTCGGGAGGCAACTGAAAAAACCGGTTCCCACTTTTTCTTGCGATGTTCTATGCGCCTGCCATGCGCCTCAAAGACTGTCACAACATCGCGGACTTCCGCCTGCTCGCCAAGCAACGCCTGCCGTGGCCGGTGTTCGATTACATCGACGGTGCCGCAGACGACGAACTGACCAAGAACCGCAACACCGATTCCTTCGCTGATTGCGATCTCGTTCCCGACGTACTTGCCGGCGTCGAGCACATCGACACTTCGGTCACGATTATGGGCCGCAAGAGCGCACTGCCCCTCATTCTTTCGCCCACGGCCCTGCAGCGCGTGTTCCACTGGCAGGGAGAGCGCGCCGTTGCCCGTGCGGCGGAAAAGTTCGGCCTGTGGTTCGGCATCTCCAGCCTCGCCACGGTCAGCATCGAGGAAATCGCCGCACTGGTGTCCACCCCCAAGATGTTCCAGCTCTATGTCCACAAGGACAAGGGCCTCAACGCCTCCATGATCCAGCGTTGCAAGGATGCGAAATTCGACGCGATCACGCTGACGGTGGACACTATCGTTGGCGGCAAGCGCGAAAGGTGCCTGAGGAGCGGCTTCGCCTCCCCGCCGACCTTCACGCCCAGCTCGTTCATGTCCTACGCGATCAAGCCGAAATGGGCGCTCGACTACCTGCTGCGCGAGAAGTTCGCCCTGCCCAACCTCGATACGCATGTCCGCGAAGGAACGGCCGAAGCCGTATCGATCCAGAAGTATTTCTCCGAAATGCTCGACCAGTCGATGGACTGGAAGATGGTCGAGCAGATCCGCAACGACTGGGGCGGCACCTTCTGTTTGAAGGGCGTGATGAGCGTCGGCGATGCAAGGCGCGCCGCCGACATGGGCATCGACGCGATCATGATTTCCAACCACGGCGGCAGGCAGCTCGACGGCAGCCGCTCCCCGTTCGACCAGCTTCCCGAGATCGTCGACGCCGTGGGTGGGCGGATCGAGATCATCTGCGATGGCGGAATCCGGCGCGGCACCCACATCCTCAAGTCGCTGGCCGCAGGCGCCGATTGCGCCAGTGGCGGGCGGCTTTACCTCTATGCCCTTGCCGCGGCAGGCCAAGCGGGCGTCGAACGCGCGATCCAGCTTCTCAAGGAAGAGATCGAGCGCGACATGAAGCTGATGGGCGTCACCAGCGTCGACCAGCTCAATCGTGAGCGGCTGCGCTGGCGCTGACCGGGAGAGTGGAATGAATGCCAAGCTGATCTACCTTGCTCGCCGCAAACCCGGCACCTCGCGCGAGGACTGGCCGAAGCAGTGGAAGAGCCACGCGATCTACGCCAGCCAGTTCCCCTCGATCGAAGCGAGCCTCGAATGGCTGCGTTACGGCAACCGGGTGGACCAGCCCACGCTCGATGGGGCGCCGGTCGACCTGCCGATGCTCTCCACGGCCCATGACGGCGTCGCCAATGTCAATTCGGGCAAGAAGGGCGCGCCCCGCGCTGCTTCTGCCGCCGATCCGGAAATCCGCGCTGCGCTCGACAAGGACGAGCTTCGCGTCTTCGATTCGCTGGTCAACGAGATCTCGTTCTCCTGCGAGGAAGAGCCGCTGCTCGAAGGTTTGCCGGGTGGCGCAGCGATCTACGCGTTCCTGCCGCGCAAGGCCGGTCTGTCGAACGCGGAATTTCTGGCGCGCTATGAGGGAAGCCACGCCGATCTGGCGCGCGGCACTCTGCCTTTGCTCGCTGGCCTCAAGCGCTACGGCCACAACCGCGTGGTGACCGCGCCGCCGCCGCGCTTCCCGTTCGAAGCCATCTCGGAGATCTGGTTCGAGACGCCGGACGATGCCGTGCGCGCGCTCAAGGATGGCGGGTTAGCGACGGTTCTCGACGATCTCGCAGAGTTCGCCGCCATGGACGAGGCCGTGATAATTCTCACGACCCCGTGCCATGGCTGGCCGAAGGACGAAGCCCTGCTCAAGCGTGAGCAGGAACGCTCCGCCGGTTGATCCCGCTCCAGTCGATGTTGCGGGTGGTGTACATCACGCCCGCAAGCGCCACGAACAGCAGCACGGAGCCGATCAGCAGCGACCAGGCTTCGAGGTTCAGCAGCACATAGAGCAGCGCGTAAAGCCCGACCAGCAGCGCGCCGATGAACCGCGCCCTGCCCCAGCTTTTCAGCACCGCCGCGCTGTAGGCAGTCAGCAGTCCGATGATCGCGGCACTGGCGACGATATAGGCCCAGGCAAAGCCGATCACCTCGGCAAAGGCCAGCAGCATCACGAAGAACAGCACCAGCCCCGCACCAGTCATCAGGTATTCAGCCGCCGCGACACGCGCACCGCCGACCACGTCGAACAGCAGGAAGGCGAGGAAGGTGAAGCCGATGAACAGGAACCCGTATTTCACCGAGCGGTCGACCTTCGAGTAGAGGTCGACAGGCTCGACCAGACCCACCGTCACTGCCCGCGACTGGCCCGAAACCATCTCCGAAGCACTCGCGCCGACCGTGGGAGGACGCATCGGCACCGAGAAATCCATGCCCGGCTCGGCATCGATTACGGGCGGGCCAAGGTCTTCGGTTGCAACCGGCGGCTGGCCCAGAGCCAGCTTGTCCACGGTATAGCCTGCCGAAAATCCGTCCTCACCGATCTTGCGGCCATCCGGCAGGAAAGCCCCGCTGAAACTGGGATTGCGCCAGGAGGACTTGACCTGCCAGCTCGTCTGCCCGCCGCGCGGGACGAGGCTGAGCGAGCGGCTGCCGCGCAGGCCGAATGCGTAGTCGACATCCAGCTTTCCCTGTCCGTCCCACGGCAGGAAAGCGAAGAAGCCCTGCCCGCCCGTCGATCCCGGCCCCTTGCCCGGCTCCACCGCCAGAGCCTTGCCGCCTGCGACGAGCGTGCCGCCCTTGGTGAGGCCGCGCGCGTCCGACGCGCCCATGCGCAGTTCGGCGCGATCCCACAGCAGGCCTTCCGGCTTCACGCCAAAGCGCGGCAGGTCATCCGGCAGGGCGAAGCTGGCCTTGCCGGAGACCCTGGCTTCGTAAAGCACGCTCGAATAGATCGACTTGCGCCGTTCCTGCGGATCGATCTGCGTCGAAACCCGGTTCTCGACCGGCGAAATGTAGAGCAGGCGCTCGACCTCGACAGTGCGGGTAATGGCCTTGCCGCCCACTTCCTCGTTCTGCACTTCTGTCGTCTTAAAAGGCACGACCACGACCGGCCCGGCAATCGCCTGCGGCCCGCCCCAGCCGGAATTGATCGAAGCCTGAGCCGTACGCGACTGGTCCTGCCGGTCATAGACGAGCGCATAGACAAGCATCAGCGGTATCATGAGACATAGACCGATCAGGCCTGCGAGAAGCAGCTTGATCCCCGGCGATCGCTCTTTCGGTATAGTCTCGTCCATCTCGTCATCCCCTCTCGGTCAAGCACTTCATCGATAAAAATACACGTTTCACCGACATGCCGCGTGTCGCATTACTCTTCGCTTAACGAATTTCCCGGTGCGAAATGCAACGGTGCTGGTGCTTTTTCTTGACAGGGCGCGCGTGGCAAGGAAGGTCCGCTTCGGGATGAGTGTGCCAAGCGTCGATATTAATCTGTATGGTCCCGAGATGGCAGCGGACCCCTGGCCTGTGGTCAGGCATATCCGCGAGCTCGGCCCTCTGGTCTGGAATGAGCGCGGCCAGTGGATCACGGCGCATGACCGCGTCTGTCGCCAGATCATGAGCCGCCACGAAGAAGCCACGATGAAGGGCGTGATGACCTCGACCTTCGGCGAAGGCGCTTTCATCACGATGGACGACAAGCAGTCACACAATGCGCTGCGCAACGTGTGGGTCCACGCTTTCGGCAAGAACGGGGTCGACGGCCTGATCCCCTTCACGCGCCAGATGATCGAAGGCCGTCTCGACGCGGCCCTCGCCATGCTCGACGCCGACGGCACGGTGGACATGCAGCCTGTGTTCTGCCGCCCGATCCCGGCCTATGTCATCGCGCACATGATGGGCGTCGGCGAGGAGATGATCCCCACGATCGTCGAATGGTCGGACAATATGGCCACAGGCACCACGAGCGGCCATCCCATCGACTACGAAAACGATTTCTACTGGCTCCGCGCCGAGAAATCGCGCGCCGACCTGGCGGACTTCCTGCTCGAACAGGTGCAGTACCGCCGCGACAATCCCGGCGAAGATCTCATCAGCCGGATCGTCCATTCCGAAATCGCCGCGACAACGCCTGACTGGCAGATGGTCGTCAACCTGCGGCAACTGCTGTTCGCTGGCAACGAGACGACCAGCAACTGGCTGGGCCATCTCGTGCATATTCTCGGTTCCCGACCGGACGTGCGGGCCGAACTCGCTGCCGACCGTTCGCTGATCCCGCAGGCGCTGGAGGAAATGCTCCGCTGGCTCGGTATCGTTCAGGCCGTGCCGCGCATGGTCGGCGAGGGTGGCATGGATGTCGCTGGCACGCATGTGCCCGAAGGCGCGCATATCATGGCGCTGATCGGCGCTGCCGGACGTGATCCGGAGCGCTACGCCGATCCCGACACCTTCGACATCCACCGTGAGGCCAAGCCCCACCTCGGCTTCGGCTTCGGCATGCACACCTGCCTCGGTGCGATTCTGGCTCGAATGGAGACGGCGCAGGCAGCCAATGCCCTGCTCGACCGGATGCCGCCCTATCGCTTTGCCGAGCCTGTCACCTACGATTCGTTCATGCTGCGCGGTCCATCCCGGCTCGTGATCGAGCGCGCCGACTGACTCGATGAGCACGTTCCGCTTCCGGCTCGATCCGGGCGTACCCCCGGTCAATGTCGAGGAATGGCGGCAGGCAGCGCGGCGCAAGCTGCCCGGCCTTGCCTGGGGCTATATCGACGGCGGCGCGGACGATCTCGTCACCAAGCAGGCCTGCGAAGCCGGTTTCCGCCGCTGGCGGCTGCGCCAGCGTGCCCTGACCGGCGTGATCGCGCCCGACCTGACGGCGAAGATCGGCAATACTGAAATCTCCCTGCCCGTCGCGCTCTGCCCGGTCGGCGCGACCGGCCTTGCGCACTGGACCGGCGAGCCAGCCGCCGCGCGGGCCGCAGAAAGCTGCGGCACCCGGCTGATGCTCAGCACCGCGGCCAGCTACCGCGCCGAGGAAGTGGCCGACGCGACGCAGGAGAACCACTTCTTCCAACTCTACCCGGTCGGTCGGCGCGAGCGCATCGCCGCCTTGCTCGACCGCGTCAAAGCCGCGGGTTACGCCGCTCTTTTCGTCACGATCGACGTGCAGACAGTCGGCAACCGCGAGGACGAAAAGCGCTGGCAGTTTACCCTGCCGTGGACAGTCACCCCTTCCCGCGCGCTGCACATGGCGCGACACTGGCGCTGGGTCTACGAGGCGCTCAGGCACCGCCGCCTCGCCTCTGCGCATCACGCCGACGAGGCGAAGCTGCGCGCGCAGGAAGCAGAGGGCACGGCCTCGACCGGCAAGCTCACCGCAGCCCTTGCCGAAGCCGAGGCCTCGCAAAAATACATGGCCCGCGTCCTCATCCAGTCCGACATGACCTGGGAAGACCTCGCCTGGATCCGCGACCACTGGCAGGGCCCACTCTATGTGAAGGGCATCCTCGATGCCGACGATGCCGCCCGCGCGGTCGATCAGATCGGCTGTCAGGGCGTGGTCGTCTCCAACCATGGCGGCAGGCAGCTCGACCGCTCGCCTGCCTCGATCGAAGCCCTGCCTGCCATCGCCGAGAGGATCGGCGACAGGGGCGAAGTGTTCCTCGATGGCGGAGTGCGGCGCGGCAGCGACGTCATCACGGCGCTGGCCTTGGGCGCCAAAGCAGTGTTTATTGGCAGGCCATATCTCTACGGTCTCGCCGTCAATGGTGAACAGGGCGTGCGCGATGTGATCGAGCTGTTCCGATCCGAGATCGCACGCGATCTGATTCTCATGGGTTGTCCTGCATCAAGGGCGCTTGACCGGGACTGGCTTATCCCCGCACCTTAACGGGATCTGGGAAGGATACGACATGGAACGCGACTACACCTATTTCACCTCGGGCATCCGGCATGCCGAGCCGACCAGCAGCAACCTGCAGAGCACGTCGAAGTATCTCAACCATCCGGGCCTGCGTGACTGGCTGGTGACGCATTTCCTGCGCCGCAACGGACCGGACATTCCGATCCCTTCCGATCCCGTGATGGGACTGACCCAGGCCATGGACGACCTGCGCGACGAGGCGGAATACACCCGGCTGATCGACGCGGAGAAGGAAAAGAACCCGAAGGTCCGCAAGTGGCTGGACGAGGAACGGCCCTACATGAGCCTGACCAAGGAGGACTTTTCCAAGTTCGACCCCGAGACGTTTGGTGGCGTCTATTATCGCTATATCGCTGACAACAACTACGAGCTCAATCTCGGCTGGGGTTACGAGGTTCCAAAGGATGACCTCACCTATATCCGCATCCGTTCCGGCCAGATCCACGATTTCGAGCACCTGATGACAGGCGGCCAGTTCAATACGCTGGGCGAACTGCTGCCCTACTACTTCCGCATGTCGAACCCGTTTTCGCACGTTTCGCCCGAACTGGCGGCTTGCATGTCGCAGATGTACATCTTCGGCGGACATCGCCTCGTCATGCGCAGTTTCCTGCATTATCCGCAAACATGGCCGACCGTACTCGACCTCATCACGCGGGGCATCAAGATCGGCCAGACCTCGGAATGCACCTATATGATGGACTACGAGTCGGCGCTGCACCTGCCGATCCCCGAAGCCCGCGAAAAACTCGGCTTCCGTAACGCGGAAGACGTCGACACCTACGAGATGGACCTGATCTACACCGAGCAGGTCATCCCCGGCCAGGGCGAGCCGCCCATGCAGGAAGCTGCCGAGTAAACGGGCAATGGAACGCGACTACAGCTATTTCACCAGCGGCATCCAGCATGCCGAACCCAGTAGCAGTGCGCTGCGCTCCACCTCGAAGTATCTGAACCACGCAGGCCTGCGCGACTGGCTGACAACGCATTTCCTGCGCCGCAACGGGCATGATGTTCCGATCCCCTCCGATGCCGCGTCGGGCCTGTTGCAGGCGCTCGACGAAATCCGCGACGACACCGAAGTCCAGGCGCTGATCGACGCGGAAAAGGAGCGCAACCCGTCTTTCCGCGACTGGATCGACGAAAAGTGGCTCAGCACCATGCAGGTCGAGGATTTCGCGAAGTTTGATCCGGAAAGCTTCGGCGGCATCTTCTATCGCTACATGGTCGAGAACGGCATTGCTCTGAACCTTGGCTACAAGGATCCGGCCCCGAAGTCGGACATCGAATTCATCAAGATCCGCTCGGCCCAGATTCACGATTACGAGCATCTGATGACGGGCGGCGGGTTCAACTCGCTGGGCGAACTGGTCCCCCTTTTCGGTCGCATCTCCAATCCCTTCGCGCACTATTCGCCCGAACTCGCCGCGAACATCGCCCCGCATTACATCTTCCTGTCGCACCGCATGGTGATGCGGGCATTCCTGCATTACCCGCAAACCTGGCCGACGGTGCTGGGCCTGATCCAGCAGGGCATCGCGGTCGGCCTGGCATCGGCATCGGTCTATGAAGCGCGCTACGAGGATGCCCTGCATCTCAGCATTCCCGATGCGCGCGACAAGCTGGGTTTTGTGGGCGCGACGGACTTCGACAGTGCCG
Organism: Novosphingobium sp.; assembly: GCA_020446505.1. Taxonomy (GTDB): domain Bacteria; phylum Pseudomonadota; class Alphaproteobacteria; order Sphingomonadales; family Sphingomonadaceae; genus Novosphingobium. Next base: position 30,653 of record JAGREN010000004.1, read on the forward strand.
ATGCCGATCTCATCTTTTCCGAACAGGTGGTTGCATGAAGCCTGCTCTCTGGGCGCTGCCCGTCGCTCTGTTTGTCGCCATGCCGGTGGTGGCGCAGGACGGCCCGCCTCCGCCGCCCGAGCCGCAAACGGTCGAAGTCGTGCTCGAAACGACGAAGGGCGACATCGTCCTTGCCATCGAGACCGAGCGCGCGCCGATCACCGCCGCCAACTTCCTGCGCTATGTCGACGAAGGGCGGCTCGATGGCACCGTGTTCTACCGCGCGATGAAGCTCGACTGGGGCGAACAGCCCAATGGGCTGATCCAGGCAGGCACGCAGAACAATCCGAAGCTCACCCTGCCCCCGATTGCGCACGAGCCGAGCACGGTGACGGGAGTGAAACACATTGCCGGAGCCATTTCGATGGCCCGCTATGCGCCCGGGACCGCCAGCGGCGATTTCTCGATCCTGCTGCGCGAACTATCCAGCATGGATGCCAAGCCTGACGGCAAGGACGAGGAAGAACGTGCCGGCTACGCTGCCTTCGGCCATGTGGTGAAAGGCATGGACGTCGTCTTTGCGATCCACGCCGCGCCGATCGATCCCGAAAAGGGTTCCGGCTGGATGAAGGGTCAGATGCTGGCCGATCCGGTCAGGATCGTGGATGCGAGGCGAGTGGCCAGCAAGCCATGACCCCTCGCAGGCAAGGCTGTCTCAATTACCCGCCATTGTTCGTTTGAACCGGAGCGTGCGTTCATAGCGAACCAGTTCGAACGCCCCGCCATTGGCCCGCAGGAATTCGCCCGAGAATCCCGCGAAGCCAATGTCGTTGGGCTGGAACGAGATTGCCAGCGCCGCTCCGCCGCCCGGCACGACAAATTCAGGGCCAAGCAGATCCATCACCGGCAGCACTGGTCGGATCGACACGACCGGATTGTCTCCCATCGGAATGTCGAGACCATCGCTCGACATTGTCTCGAACGAGGCCGAGCCGGCCTTGCGATGGATGTTCACCGCGAAATACTGCGGGTCGTAGCCATCCGGCACCAAGAGCCTGACCGAAAGCGCACCACTCTTGCCTGGACTTTCGGTAAACGCGAAGGCCGGGGCCTTGAACGGATCGCTGTCGAGTACGATGCCGCCCTCCGCCCTCTTCCATATGCCGGCAGACCATTCATCGAGCGCGCCGTAGGAAAGCTGGTATCTGTACCGGCCGTCCTTTCCCAGTTCGAGCGCCGCGGCAATCTCGGTCTGGTTGCCGTCATAGAGCCCCGCAAGATCATCATCGGCACCCTGGGCGGCAGCCGGAACACCGCTCATGATCGCAGTGAAGGCAATCGCCGACGCCATGCGAACGGCATGGCTGAAATTGAAAATCCTCTGGATCATCGCCGGTCTCCTAGCGACTTCAGGATTCTCCAGGGTCCGGGTCTGGTTGCGTCCAGCCGTCCGGCAAGAAACCTTGCGCCGTAAAGTGTCAGGTGGTTGCGGTCGGGCGTGAGCGGATTGCCTTGCTCATCGAAGACATGGACGGTCTTTCCGTCTGGCCCGAGCAATCGGATTACGTCGATATAGCGCGCCCCGATCCGCTGTGCGATTTCGTCGTTCGTCGCCAAGATCGCATCAGGCACACGCGCCATCGCCTCGGCCCGGTCTTTGGCCGGGAGCGGCGCATAGGGATTGATGTTGTAGCCGAAATTCTTCGACCCGAAGACGACGACAGGCGCGTCGGATTCCTTCGCGGCCACGGCGACAATCCTGTCGGTTCCATCGACCAACGCTTTGCTGATCGCGGTCTGGTCCAGCCCGTCGCTCACGTCCTGCCTGCCGACCGCGATCACCACAGCGTCAGCCTTTTTCAGAATAGGAAGCGCCGCATGAACGAAGCCGAGCGGATCGCCCGCGGCGACTTCGTCCGGCAGATAGACCATGTTTGCATGGTCGAGCAGTCCAGCTTCGATCAGCACATTGCCAATGTCGCGCCCGAAACTGTTGCCGATCAGAGCGATATTGGGCCGCCCGTTGTCCGGGAACGTGTCGGCGGCATAGGCGTAGATGCGCTCGTTGTAAGAGATGTAGACATCGCTCGAATTCGCCACGCCCGGAAAGCGCCACTGGGGAAATCCTCGCGCGAAGTGAGCGGAGAGGCCCAGGCCGATCAGGGCCGCTGCCGACAGGCCAATGCCCGTCAGCAACGGGCGCAGCGGCACGGCCTTGCGACTGCGACAGGGCGTTTCGACATAGCGCCAGCTCAGGACCGACAAAACCAGTGTCAGGAGAACCAGACCGGCAGACTCGGCCGGACCCGGCGGCTCAAGACTGGCTGCCCGCGCGAAGGCGAGGATCGGCTGGTGCCACAGGTAGGCCGAATAGCTGATGAGGCCGATGAACACGGCAGGGCGAAGCGACAGGATGCGCCATGCGAGACTGCCGGGCTGTGTGAACACCAGCACGCCCGCCGTTCCCAGCACCGGGACCGCCGACCATATGGAGGGCGATGGCGTGGCGTGAGAGTAGACGAACATCGGCACGACCACGGCTATCAGCGCGGCGGTCGACAAGACCTGACCGCCACGAACGGGTCGCCACGCCACATAGGAAGCCAGACTGCCGATCATCAATTCCCATGCCCGCGTCGTCGGCAGGTAGAAGCTGGCATCCGGCCAGGCTCGCCAGCCGTATTCGGCAAGGGCAACGCTGATCGCTGCTATCACAGCCAGGGTCGCGATCTGCCCGCGACGGTTCAGCCGCACGATCAGCATCATCGCGAGAGGAAATACGATGTAGAACTGTTCCTCGACGCCAAGGCTCCAGGTGTGAAGCAGAGGTTTGAAGGCGCTCTCGAGCTCCCAGTAGCCGGACGTGTGGGCGAGCAGCAGATTGTTCGAAAACAGCAGCGTCGCGACAACGCTCTGGCCGAAGTTCTCGAGGAAATCGGGCATCAGGAGCCAGACCGCGAAGGGGATCGACACCGCGACCACGACCAGCAAGGCCGGCAGAATACGCCGTGCCCGCCGCTCGTAGAAGCCGAGCAGCGAGAAACGTCCGTCTTCCAGACCTTCGCGGATGATGCGGGTTATCAGGTAGCCGGAGATGACGAAGAAGACATCGACACCGAGAAACCCGCCTTGAAGAAACGGCACCCCGGCGTGGGCAAGGATAACCGACAGGACCGCGACGGCTCGCAGTCCGTCAATGTCAGTCCTGTGTTGCATCATGCCGGATCACCTGCTCGCCGACTGCTGCCCGATTTTCATCTTCGGTGCGCCACAGGAAGGAAGCCGTCGAGCCGGGATCTGAAATCGCGGTATGTCCGGGTATCGTGGAACTGAGGCGCGGCGAAATTCAGTTTGGAACCGTTTCGCAGGGATATTTCCACGCCGTCGATACCCCGCGTTCTGTAGTCGACCAGTTTGTCGATCTCGGCGTAAGACACCTCGCGAAGAACTCCATCCAGATCGAGGCCAGAAACGACGATCCGGTTGGGATCGAGCGCGACATATTTTTCGCGTCCGATATTCTGAAGCGATCGCACCAACAGGTAAATTGCTGACACGCCAAACAGCATGGCGATGGCAATCATTGCCCACCACGCCGTTTCGGCTCCCGCGATCCGGCGGCCGAAAACAACGATGGCTTCGACCTCGCCAACAAGCGCGGCTCTCGCGAAATAGCCCGCCGAGCCGGCCAGCATCAGGAAAACCAGCGAGGTAGCAAAGGGACCGGTTCCCAACCGGTACTTTACTGCCTCCGGCCTCACATCAGTACACCCGCGCCTTCGGCTTGATGTATTCGACGTCGTCGGTGAGCGTGTATTCGTGGACCGGGCGATAGCCGATGGACACGCTGCCGCCCTTGCCGCCCCAACCGTCGAACGAAGCGACGGTGTGCTTCATCCACTCTGCATCGTTGCGGTCCGGGAAGTCCTCGTGCGCGTGGGCGCCGCGGCTTTCCTTGCGGTTGTGCGCGGAATGCATCGTCACCTGTGCCTGGGCGATCAGGTTGTCGAGCTCCATCGTCTCGACAAGGTCAGAGTTCCAGATCAGGCCACGGTCGGTAACGCCGATGTCTTCCATCCGCTTGTAGGTCCTAGCGAGCTTTTCCTTGCCCTCGGCCATCAGCTCGTCGGTGCGGAACACGGCAGCGTGCTGGCTCATGGCGCGCTGCATCTCGCCACGGATTTCCGCCGTTGGCGAGCCGCCCGAAGCATGACGGAAGTGGTCGAGGCGGCCGAGCGCCAGATCGGCGGAGTCCGCAGGCAATTCGGCCTGCGCGGCGGCGGGATCGATCGTCTCCTTGAGGCGATGGCCGGTCGCGCGGCCGAACACCACGAGATCGATCAGCGAGTTCGAGCCAAGACGGTTCGCGCCGTGGACCGAAACGCAGGCCGCTTCGCCCACCGCGAACAGGCCCGGCACAATCGCATCGGGATCGTCGGCGGTCGGATTGATGACCTCGCCCCAGTAGTTACAGGGGATGCCGCCCATGTTGTAGTGCACGGTCGGCACCACGGGCAGCGGCTGCCGGGTCAGGTCGACGCCAGCGAAGATCTTGCCCGACTCGGTGATGCCCGGCAGGCGTTCTGCCAGCACCTTGGGATCGATATGATCGAGGTGCAGGTAGATGTGATCCTTCTCCGGGCCGACGCCGCGACCTTCGCGGATTTCCAGCGCCATAGAGCGCGAGACGACGTCGCGGCTGGCAAGGTCTTTCGCGGAAGGTGCGTAACGCTCCATGAAGCGTTCGCCCTCGGAATTGGTGAGATACCCGCCCTCGCCGCGCGCGCCCTCGGTGATGAGCACGCCCGCGCCGTAGATGCCAGTCGGGTGGAACTGCACGAACTCCATGTCCTGCAAGGGCAGGCCAGCGCGCAGCACCATGCCGCCACCGTCGCCGGTGCAGGTGTGGGCAGAGGTTGCGGTGTAGTAGCAGCGACCGTAGCCGCCGGTCGCCAGCACCACGGCCTTGGCGCGGAAGCGGTGGATCGTGCCGTCATCCATGCACAGCGCGATTACGCCGACGCACTTGCCGTCCTTCATGATGAGGTCGATGGCGAAGTATTCGATGAAGAAGTC
>JAGREN010000057.1 GCA_020446505.1 Novosphingobium sp.
CGTGGGAAGAGATCATGGAGACGCTCAAGAAGCGGCTCGAAGAACAGGAAGGTCGCCACGAGGGCGGCAACAAGTGGATCGGCACGGGCGGCACCAGTCCGTTCGGCAACGATGGCTACAACCCCGAGGGCGTTCGCATCGGCGGCGAACCGAAACATGGCCGCGCGATCAAGGTCTGGGAAAAGCGTGAATTCCAGAACCTCGATGCGACGCGCGAGCTTGGCACGCGCAACATCAAGGTGGCGCTGCGCCGCTTGCGCCGCTTCGCGCGCGAGGGCGCGGCGGAGGAGCTTGACCTCGAAGCCACGATCGAAGGCACCGCCAAGCAGGGCTGGCTCGATATCCAGATGCGGCCTGAGCGGCACAATGCCGTGAAAGTGCTGCTGTTCCTCGACGTAGGCGGTTCGATGGATCCGTTCATCAAGCTGGTCGAGGAGCTGTTCAGCGCCGCCAACGCCGAGTTCAAGAACCTCGAATTCTTCTACTTCCACAACTGCCTCTACGAAGGCGTGTGGAAGGACAATTCGCGCCGCTGGTCCCAGCGCGACAAGACATGGGACATCCTCCACAAGTACGGTCACGACTACAAGGTGATCTTCGTCGGAGACGCGGCGATGAGCCCCTACGAGATCACGCATCCCGGCGGCTCGGTCGAGCATGTCAATGACGAGGCTGGCGCAGTATGGCTCCAGCGCGTGCGCCACACCTACCCGGCAACCGTATGGCTCAATCCCACGCCCGAGCGGCAGTGGGAATATTCAAGCTCCACCAAGCTGATCCAGGAACTGATGGAGGGGGCGATGTATCCACTCACGCTCGAAGGGCTGGACGATGCCATGCGCGAGCTGACTCGCAAGAAGGGCTGACCTCGTGACCGGGGCACCCTCGTTTGCACTGGACGAACGCGTGATCCTCGTCGCAGGCGGCGGCAACGGCAGCGGACGCGAATGCGCGCTAGCCTATGCTGCGGCAGGTGCCAGCGTAGTGATCGGCGACATCAACGTGACCGCCGCCAAGGCAGTCGGCGACGAGATCGCCAGTCGCGGCGGAAACGCGGCGGTCTTCGAATACGATGGCAGCGATCTCGACAGCGTGCGGGCACTCGTGCGCTTCACGGCAAGCGAGTACGGCAGGATCGACGGTCTCCACAATATCGCGGGCAATCCGACGCTCCATGAGCGTGATCTCGATCTGCTGTCTTCTGAGGTTTCGACCTGGGAGGATGCCTTTCGCAGCCATTTCAGCGCCTATGCTGTCGCCGCGCAGGAAGCGATCCCCGTGATGATCGAGACCGGCGGCGGATCGATCATCAACACGTCTTCCGGAATGGCCATCTCCGGCGACGCGATCAAACTGGGCTATCAGGTCGGCAAGCGCGCGGCGGAACTGCTTACCATGCACATCGCCCATGCCTATGGCCGACAGGGCATCCGCTGCAATGCGCTTCGCTATGGCGTGATCCTGACGGCAAACGCCAAGGCGCATCTCGATCAGGCATTCCTCGACGATGCGCAGGACCGCAACTGGCTTGGCCGCCTCGGTGAACCGCGCGATCCCGCAGGCGCAGCGGTGTTCCTCATGTCGGACGCCGCGGCATTCATTTCCGGCCAGATCATCGAAGTCGCCGGCGGAAAGATGTCAGGCATTCAGGGATAGAGCAGCAGGTTCGACACTTCGTCGCGCCATGCTGCCTCGTCACGAGAAGCAAGTGCGTCGAGATCGCCCGGCTTGGCAGCGGGGTCGTCCACCCACTCACGCAGGGCAGGTCCGCCATTGATGACGTCGATGGCAAGGCGTTCGAGTTCATACTCGTAGGGAAAATCGCGCCAGATCGGGTAGTCCGGATAGAGATTGCGAATCGCCTTGAAGGCCAGCGCCTGCAACCGCCACGGGCGAAACGCAGCGTGATCGTAGAACGCGCCCTCGGCATGGATCATCAGCGCGCTGCACAGGGTTCCGGCGTGCTTGTGGAAGGTCGGCTCGAACCAGCACGGTCGGATGGCGCATCCTGCCAGCCAATCGGGTGCTACGCGGTTCATCTCGGCCAGAACGGCAGTCGCATCGATATCCGGCGCGCCGAACAGAACTTCGAGCGGCCGGGTGGTCCCCCTGCCCTCGCTCAGGGTCGTGCCTTCGAGCATGACCGTGCCTGCATAGGCGCGCGCCATGTTCAGGTTCGCCGCATTTGGACTGGGATTGATCCAGAGCCGATCCTCGGGCCAGCCGAAACCCGGTCCTTCATTGGGCTTCCAGCCCTGCATCTCGATCACCCGGTAATCGACGTCGAGGCCGAAGTGCCGGACGAACCACTGGCCCATCTCGCCCAGGGTCAGGCCATGACGCATCGGCATCGGCCCCGCCCCGACGAAACTTTCCTGCCCCGACAGCAACAGCGTACCCTCAACCGGGCGACCCGCAGGATTCGGGCGGTCGAGCACCCAGACCGACTTGCCGGTGCCCGATGCAGCTTCCAGCAGATAGAGCAGCGTCGTCACGAAGGTATAGATGCGGCAGCCGAGATCCTGCAGGTCGAACAGAAAGACATCGGCCGTCGACATCATCTGACCGCTTGGCCTGCGCACCTCACCGTACAAGCTGAAGATCGGGATGCCGTATTGCGGATCGATCTCGTCCGCCGTCTCGACCATGTTGTCCTGCTTGTCGCCTTTCAGGCCATGCTGCGGGCCGAACGCGCTGGTGACGTTCAGACCCGCTGCAATCAGTGCATCGAGGCTGTGCATGAGGTCCGAGGTCAGCGAGGCTGGATGCGCGACGAGCGCCACGCGCTTGCCCTCGAGCGGCTTGCGCAGGTCAGCCTCGGCCAGCAGGCGATCTATCCCGTTTTTCATGTGGCTTGCGGTGGGGCAAAGTCGAGCGTGAAACAAGTGCGGTCGTGAAAGTCGGGCTCGTCGTTGTGATGAGCGGGCGCCCAGAAGGAAATCACGCCGCCTTCCTCCTCGACCACGGCCGTCAGCGAACCACGAGTCGCACCTGACAGGGCATCGCGCGGAACCCTGACTGCGCCGGTGATGATATCGGTGCCTCGCTCGACCGTCGTTTCAGGCCATTCGCCAATCTCGCCTTCGCCAGACCTGCTTCGATAGGAGGCAAAGTCGTAGGCTGCCCATCGCCCCGAGGGACTGAAATTGAACTCACGGTAGGTGCCATCACCGAAATCGAGGAACAGCTCGAAACAGGTTGTCGTCCACAGATCGTCGCCCCTGCCGCTTCCCGCATAGGGGGGAAGCATGACGTCTCGCGCACCGTCGATCCGCCAGCGCAGGAACAGTTCGCCGCCCGGAAGGTAGAGCCAGCGCACCTGCACGCCGCGCACCCTGTTCGCGGGCCGCGCCGGGTGCGCCGTCAAGCGGTGGATTTGCAAGCCTGTTCCTCCATGCTAGGCGCGCCATCCAACAAAGAAGGTGCCATGACACGCTACGAATCCTCGCTGCTCCGCCTGCTCGATGAGCGCGGCTACATCCACCAGCTTACCGATGCCGAAGGGCTCGACAAACTGGCGGCCAGCCAGATCGTGCCCGGCTATATCGGCTTCGACGCGACTGCGCCATCGCTGCACGTCGGAAGTCTTGTGCAAATCATGATGTTGCGCCGCCTGCAGCAGTCCGGTCACAAGCCGATCGTGGTGATGGGCGGCGGCACCACCAAGGTCGGCGATCCATCCGGCAAGGACGAGAGCCGCAAGATGCTCACGTCAGAAACGATCGCGGATAACATCGCCTCGATCCGAACGGTATTCGAACGGCTTCTGACTTTTGGCGACGGTCCGACCGACGCCATTCTCGTCGACAACGACGAATGGCTGTCGCAGCTCTCCTATATCGATCTGCTGCGAGACGTTGGCCCGCATTTCACGATCAATCGCATGTTGACCTTCGATTCGGTCAAGCTGCGGCTCGATCGCGAACAGCCGCTGACCTTCCTCGAATTCAACTACATGATCCTTCAGGCCTACGATTTCCGCGAACTGGCGCTGCGCTACGATTGCCGGTTGCAGATGGGCGGATCGGACCAGTGGGGGAACATCGTCAACGGTATCGAATTGGGCCGTCGCATGGAAGGGCGCGAGCTGTTCGGCGCGACTACTCCGCTGCTGACGACGGCGGATGGTTCGAAGATGGGCAAGACCGCAGCAGGCGCAGTGTGGCTCAACGAAGCGCAACTGCCCGGCTATGACTTCTGGCAATACTGGCGCAACTGCGACGACCGCGATGTTGGCCGGTTCCTGCGCCTGTTCACCGATCTGCCGCTGGACGAAATCGCCCGGCTCGAATCGCTGGAAGGCGCGCAGATCAACGACGCCAAGGTGGTTCTCGCCAACGAGGTCACCCGCTTGTGCCGTGGCGAGGAAGCAGCCAGTTCCGCGGAGGAAACTGCGCGACAGACGTTTGCGGGCGGTGTCGGAACGGACCTTCCCGTGCTGGACCTGCCTGTCGAAGGAATGACCATCGCCGCCGCTTGCACTGCCATCGGCTTCACTGCCTCCAACGGAGAGGCAAAGCGCAAGATCGCGGAGGGTGCGCTGTGGCTGGATGATGCCAAGGTCACCGATCCGAATGCCCCCGCCACGCCTGGCAAGCTGCGTCTTGGCAAGAAGAAACACGGTGTCCTGAAGCCGGCCTAGTCAGCTTTCAACCGGCGGTTGCTTGCCGGTCAGACGGCATACCTTGACCGGCTTTACCGATTCTTTGCCATTTCCATGGATAAGTGGGCCACTGAGCCGTCCACAACTATGGAAATGACATGGGTGCAGGAGCGCAACTGACTGTAACTGACAAACGCCGGGCGATGCGTCATCCGGTGGATTACAAGGTTATCGCCGAGCATCGCTCGATAGGCGATGTGCATCTGCACATCATCAATATGTCTGCTCAGGGCTTCATGGCCACTTCGGATCGGGATCTTGGCAAGGGTGAGCGACTGAACGTGCGCCTGCCCGTAATCGGCCGCATTGAAGCCTATCTGATCTGGTCTCGCGACGAACGCTCCGGCTTCCAGTTCGAACGGCTCGTGCGCCTCGACGAATTCGTCAAGGTCATCGATGAGATGCAGCCCAATCCGCGCCTGCGTCGCAGCCGCTAGGGCTGGAGCGGCACCTCCTCTAATTCATCAATGCGATCAGCCGTTGTTCCGCAGCTTCAATCGGCGCCGATAACACTTGATATAGTATATCATCACATCTAGGCGCTCGCTCATGACGAGCCCAACCATGCGAATCGCAACCGCACTCCTGTTTACAGGCGTGGCTGCTCTCCCGATCACCAGCCAGGCACAGGATGCTGGCGCACAAGGCACGGCGCATCAGCCTGCCCACCCGGCGAACAGCGATGAGAGCCAGGACATCGTCGTCACCGGACACCCGCCCACCGATTTCGCGATCCTGAATGCGACGACCTCGCTTGCTGGTGACGCGCTGCTCGCGCAGACCCGCGGTCAGATTGGTGACGTCCTCGCCAAGCTTCCCGGCGTCTCGGCAACATCCTTCGCTCCGGGTGCTTCGCGACCGGTATTGCGCGGCTTCGGCGGAGATCGCGTGGCCGTCCTGATCGACGGTATCGGATCCATCGACGCCTCGACCGTCTCCGTCGATCATGCTGTCGTGTTCGACCCGCTGACGGTTGACCACATCGACGTTTACCACGGACCTGCGGTGCTGCTGTTTGGCGGCAATGCCATCGGTGGCGCGGTCAATGGCCTCGACAAGCGAATTCCGCGCAGGGTCCCCGACGGGATCGCGGCAACGGTCAACGGCGGCTATGCTACAGCAGCAGACGAACGCTCGCTCGGAGGATCGGTGGACGTTGCGCTGGCACCGCGCCTCGCTGCCCATGTCGACGCAAGCTGGCGCAAGAGCGACGACGTACGTACGGGCGGCAGGATCGTCTCGCCGTCGCTGAGATCCGATCTGCTGGCCGAGGCTGCCGGGCTTCGTGCCGAGGGTGAGGAGGACAAGGCAACCGAGCTGGAACAAGCTGCAGATCTCAGGGGGCGCATCCCCAATTCGGCAGCCCGTACACTGACCCTTGGAGCCGGGATCGCCTTCATCGATGCAGGGGGAGATATTGGCGTCTCGGTTCAGCGTTTCGATACGCGGTATGGCGTTCCCGCCCGTCCCGGCTCGGATGAAGACGCCGTGTCCATCGACCTCGTTCAAACCCGAGTCGATATGCGCGGATCGGTCAAGCTGGGTGAAGGACTGCTCGATTCGCTCCAGTTCCGTGGCACCTATGGCGATTACAAGCATGCCGAGCTGGAAGGCGACACCGTTGGAACGCAGTTCGCGGGAGAAGGCATCGAATTCCGGGCTGACCTCGTCCAGTCCAAACGCGGCGGCTGGCGGGGACGCAGCGGGGTGCAACTGGCCGATCGCTCGCTCGCGATCAACGGTGAGGAAGCGTTTACCCCGGACTATGCGGCCAGACGCCTTGGCCTGTTCACCTTGCAGTCGTTCGAATTCGGAAGTGGCTGGACCCTGGAAGGCGCTGGCCGCTTCGAGCGCGCTCGCGTAGCCGCCAACGAGATCACCTTCGCGCGCAGTTTCGATCTGTGGTCGGCTTCGGCAGCGCTCTCCTGGGAAAGCGAAGGCGGGCTGACGCTCGGCGTCAACTATGTGCGCGGTGCAAGAGCGCCATCTGCAGAAGAACTGCTTTCCGACGGCGTGCATGTCGCCACGCAGTCATACGAGCTGGGAAATCCGCTCTTCGCCAAGGAAACCAGCGACGGCTACGAAGCCTACGTTCGATACGACCGCGACCGGTCGCACCTCAGCCTGACCGGTTTTCTGACCGATTTCGCAAGCTACATCACGTCCCTTCCGACTGGCGAAGAGCGCGAAGGTTTCCCGGTCTATGCCTATTCGCAGATCCCGGCCCGATTCGCCGGATTCGAAGCGTCGGGCGATGCTCAGGTGCTGGCATGGGGCGACGGAGACCTTACGCTGAACGCCACCGCTGACTACACCCATGCGCGCCTCAAGGGCGTCGGCCCTGCCCCCCTTATCCCGCCACTTCGCCTGAGAGGCGGCATGGAGGTCCGGCAGGGCAGCTTGCGCGTGAACGCCGAAGTGGAATGGAACGACAGGCAGGATCGCGTTGCGGCCAATTCCGCGCCTGTCGCAAGCTTCACGCTCGTCAATATCGGCGCCGACTGGCACCCGATGGGAGAGGAAGGCCCGCTGACTCTGGCGCTTCAGGCGGACAACCTGTTCGATGTCGTCGGCAGGCGCGCTGCATCGGTGACGCGAGACTTTGTGCCGATTGCGGGCCGGGATGTGAGACTGACCGCTCGCTACAGCTTCTAGCCTGAAAAGATGTGATAGCTTGGCAGGTGATCGCAACGGTGCCAGAGCGGCTTGGTGACCGAGCCTACCTCGCCCCTCCAGATTGCCGATTTCCGCCTATACTGGTTGTCGCGACTGACGGCGACGTTGGCGACCGTCGGCATGGTCGTTATCATCGGCTACCAGCTCTACGACGTCGCGCGCGGCCAGTATGGCATGCAGATCACCGAGGCCGCTTTCCTGCTGGGGCTGCTCGGCCTCGCTCAATTCGTGCCTCTGGCCATTTTCACGCCAGTGGCGGGAGTCGTTGCCGACCGGTTCGACAGGCGCACAGTTGCCGCCACCGCCATGTCGCTCGACCTGACAGTCGCACTTACCCTTGCGATTACGACCTATTCCGGGCTGGTCAGCCTGCCCCTCCTGTTCCTGCTCGCAGCCCTGCATGGCACCGCGCGCGTCTTCATTGGCCCGGCCCTGAGCGCAGTCGTTCCCAATATCGTGCCCGCCCCGCTCATCCCGCGCGCGATGGCGATGAGTTCGATGGCCTGGCAAACAGGAGCAATTGGCGGCCCGGCTCTTGCGGGTCTGCTCTATGGCCTTGGCCATGCCATGCCTTACTGGATATCGAGTGCATTGCTGGTGTTGGGGATTCTGGCCTTGCTGGCCGTCCGCAAGCTGCCGCCGCCTGATGGCAATCGCGACGTTCATCCGATCCGTCAGGTAATCGATGGTTTTCACTACGTCTGGAACGAGCGGTTCCTGCTCGGCTGCGTGACGCTCGATCTGTTTGCGGTGCTGCTCGGCGGAGCGACGGCACTGCTGCCCGTGTTCGCGCGAGACATTCTTCATGTCGGCCCCGAAGGCCTCGGCATCATGCGCGCTGCTCCTGCCATTGGCGCGGTCGTGGTCTCGCTCTGGCTCTCGGCCCGACCGATTGCGCACAATGTCGGGGCGAAGATGCTCTGGGGCGTGGCTGCCTATGGCGCGGCGACGATCCTGTTCGGCATTTCGCGGAACTTCGCCCTGTCGCTGGCGGTCCTTGCTCTGGTCGGCGCGGCGGACATGGTCTCGGTCTTCATTCGCAGCACACTCATCCAGCTCAACACGCCGGACAACGTGCGTGGCCGCGTCTCGGCCATTTCGGGCCTCGCCATTTCCGCTTCGAACGAACTCGGCGAGATGCAATCGGGCCTTGCCGCAGGCCTGCTCGGAGCGACCGGAGCAGTTGTGTTTGGTGGCGCGGGAGCCATAATGATCGTCGTGCTCTGGGCCTGGCTGTTCCCCGAACTGCGCAATGCCCGGACTTTCGCGCCGCACTATCGTCAAAGGGAGACTGAAGGATGAAGGCACAAAGCATTCTCGAAACGATCGGCAACACGCCGCACATCCGCCTCAACCGCCTGTTTCCCGACCGGGAGGTGTGGATCAAGTGCGAGCGCGCCAATCCCGGCGGTTCGATCAAGGACCGCATCGGCCTTGCCATGATCGAGGCAGCCGAAGCGTCAGGCCAGCTCAAGCCTGGCGGCGCGATTGTCGAGCCTACTTCGGGCAACACCGGCATCGGCCTTGCGATGGCTGCTGCGGTCAAGGGCTACAAGCTGATCCTTGTCATGCCCGAATCGATGTCGCTGGAACGGCGGCGTCTTATGCTCGCCTATGGCGCCAGCTTCGATCTCACACCGCGCGAAAAGGGCATGAAGGGCGCCATCGAGCGCGCGCAGGAGATCATCGACCAGACTCCCGGTTCGTGGATGCCTCAGCAGTTCGAGAACCCCGCCAATATCGACGTGCATGTGCGCACCACGGCACAGGAAATTATCGCCGATTTCCGCGATACGCCGATTGACGCTCTCATTACCGGCGTCGGCACAGGCGGCCATCTGACCGGCTGCGCGGAGACCCTTAAGAAGACCTGGCCGGATATGAAGGCTTTTGCAGTTGAGCCGACTCTTTCGCCGGTCATTTCCGGTGGCCAGCCCGGTCCGCACCCGATCCAGGGCATCGGCGCGGGCTTCATCCCGGAAAACCTGCATACCCGCGCGATTGACGGAGCGATCCAGGTCGATCCCGCCGACGCCAAGGAGATGGCGCGCCGCTGCGCCACCGAAGAAGGCATGCTGGTCGGCATTTCGTCGGGCGCGACGCTCGCCGCTATCGCGCAGAAGTTGCCGGACTTGCCGGAAAACGCGCGGGTGCTCGGCTTCAACTACGATACCGGCGAGCGGTATCTCTCGGTGCCGGACTTCCTGCCCGAGTAAACGGCCGTGGCGATGGAGCGCCGCGCATTCCTCGCTGCCGGTAGCGCGGCCTTTCTTGCCGGATGCGCCAGTGTCGCCGGTCCGCCGGGCGCGCTCGTTGCACAGAGGCGCTTCGCTCCGCTGAAATTCGAGCCTGGACGGCTGATGAAGATCACCGTCTGCCTGCGCCCGTTCCGGCCATCGGGACCGCGCCTTGAACTGGAGCGGTACGGGAAAAGACGGTCGTCCACAATTATGGACACGGCGGCTCGGGCTGGTCATTGAGCTGGGGCTGTGCGCAGGAGGCAGCAACCCTCGTGCGATCTGCTGGCGACAACGATATAGCCGTGATCGGCGCTGGCGTGATCGGCATGACCACTGCGCTCCGCCTGGTCGAGACAGGCGCGAAGGTGACGATCTACGCTTCGGAGTTTCCGGCGGAGACCCGCTCCGCCCGCGCGACCGGAGTCCGGTCGCCATCGAGCCGCATTGGTCTTTCCAGCAATGCCGACCCCGAATTTGCCGATCGCTGGGAGCGTTGGGCGCGAAATTCATGGTCAAGCCATCTGCAATCGGTCGGGATCGCAGGCGATCCGGTCGAATTCCTGACGCAGTACAATGTGTCAGGCGGCGTGGAACCGAAAGTATCGGCAAGCCGCCCGTTCCTGCATCTCGACCGCAGGATTGCAGACCTCACGCCCGACTGGGGCGACACGCCCCAGAGCGAACGCCCCTTCCCGACCCATTTCACACGCAGCGGTCCAAACCTGATCTTCTACGTCAGCGAATATTTCGACCGGCTTGTGCGCCTGTTCCTGATGCGCGGCGGACGCATGGTGCGTCGTGCCTTTCCCGACCGCGCATCGGCCCTGTCCCTGCGTGAGCCGGTTATCGTCAACTGCATGGGCTATGGCGCGAAGGCGATCTGGGGCGACGCGGAGCTAGTCCCGGTGCGCGGCCAGATCGGTTGGCTGCTGCCACAGCCCGAGGCGCGCTACGCACTCTGGCACGACAAGGTGCAGGCGGTATCGCGCCGCGACGGTGTGATCGTGCAGTATCTCGGTAGCAATGAGGATTGGGGTTTTGGCATTGCAGATGAGACGGCGGACAGGGCCGAGACGGAACGAGCCCTCGCAACACTACGCCGCCTTTATACGGAACAGGAGTAATCGAAAGTGGAGCAGATCGACTATCACCATGGCGAGGTGCCGCTGACCGGGTGGCTCGCCCGCCCCTCCGGACTGCCGCGCGCTGCGGTCGTGCTCTATCCGACCATCGTGAACGTCAACGAACCAATGGAGCGGCGCGCGAAGATGCTCGCCGATGCTGGCTTTATCGTCCTTATTGCCGACTTCTACGGCAAGCCAGTCGCTGACTTCGCAGCTTCGCAGGCGCTTGCGGCCAATCTGCGCAGCGATCCCGCTTACTATCGCGAACGGATCGCTGCCGCCCTTTCTGCCTTGCGCGACGTGCCTGCCGCACACGGCCTGCCGATGTTTGCGGTCGGCTACTGCATGGGTGGCGGGGCGGCGCTCGAAGCGGCGCGTGACGGGCAGTACCTCGTCGCAGCGATCAGCTT
Source organism: Novosphingobium sp. (assembly GCA_020446505.1). Classification (GTDB taxonomy): domain Bacteria; phylum Pseudomonadota; class Alphaproteobacteria; order Sphingomonadales; family Sphingomonadaceae; genus Novosphingobium. The sequence goes on from JAGREN010000057.1 coordinate 11,114, forward strand.
TCATGGCCTGCTGGCGACACCGCTTCCCGCTCAGCCCGGCGCAGTGAAGGCCCGGCTTCTGGTACTCCATGGCGATGCCGATCCGATGGTGCCACGCGAACAGGTCATCGCCTTCATGGAGGAGATGGATCAGGCAGGGGCCAATTGGCATCTCCATGCCTATTCCGGCGTGCGTCATGGCTTCACCGATCCCGGAAGCGACGAGCGCGATCTCGATGCCGTGGCCTATGACGCCAGCGCGGACCGGCAGAGCTGGGCCGCGATGATGTCATTTCTCGACGAGGTTCTGGAAGCATGACCGCTATCCATCCCGCGATCGCACCGGGCAATCTTGCCGTCATTACCGGCGGAGCCGACGGGATCGGCCTTGCAGTCGCCAGGACGCTGTCCGAGCATGGCATGCGGATCGCTCTTGCCGACATTGACCGTGAGCGTGTTCTCGAAGCGGCAGCCGGTCTGCCGGATGCAACAGGCCATGCGCTCGACGTCTCGGATCGCACGGCTGTCGAAGCACTTGCGGAAGGCCTCGGTCCGGTATCCGTGCTGATGAACAACGCGGGCACTGGCGGCGGCGGCGATGCGCTGTCCAGCCCCGAAGGCTGGGATAGAGTGCTTGGCACGAATCTGATGGGCGTCATTCACGGCGTGCAGGCTTTCGTCCCGGCCATGGCGCAGAGCGGACAGCCGGGCCTCGTCATCAACACCGGCTCCAAGCAGGGGATCACCACGCCGCCCGGAGATACCGCCTACAATGTCAGCAAGGCAGGCATAAAGGCGCTGACCGAGGGGCTGGCCCAAACGCTGCGCAACACCGATGGTTGCAAGGTGAGCGCGCACCTGCTCATTCCTGGTTTTACCTTCACGGGCATGATGCGGCGACGGATGCCCGACAAGCCTGATGCGGCGTGGGAGCCTGAACAGGTCGCTGCTCGGCTGATGCAAGGCATCGCGGCAGTCGAGTTCTACATCCTGTGCGAAGACAATGACACGACCGCGGAGATGGACCGCAAACGCATTCTCTGGGCAGCGCAGGACATCGCCGAAGGACGCCCTGCACTATCGCGCTGGCACCCTGACTGGGCGGACCGCTTCGCCGACTGGATGGCGAGCGCCTGACCGGCTCCGTCAGCCGCGAACGAAGGCTTCGTCCGGCAGGGCCATGATCGCCTCGCAGCCTGCTTCCATCCGGCGTCTGAGCGCGCCAGCTTCCGGCGTGAAGCGTTCGCCGAAATGGCGCGCCGTAACCAGCTTGGCTTCGTAGAAGGCCTTGTCAGACGATCCGCCATCAAGCGCCGCCACGGCAGTACCGGCCATGCGCAGCCACATCAGGCCAAGCGCGACGATACCCGTCAGGTGCATGTAGTCGTAGGCTCCGGCGCCGGCATTGTTCGGGTTCGAAAGCCCGTTCTGCATCAGCCACATCGTCGCGGCCTGCAACTCGCCATTGGCCTTTTCGACCCGGCCAGCGAGATCCGCGAGGCGCTCGTCCGCCTTTGCCGCTGCGCACTCCTTGCCCACTTCGGCAAACAGCGCCTGGATCGCTCGACCACCGTTCATCGCGAGCTTGCGTCCGACGAGGTCCATCGCCTGGACCCCGTTTGCGCCTTCGTAGATCATGGCAATCCGTGCATCGCGCACGAACTGCTCCATGCCGTTCTCGACGATGTAGCCGTGGCCGCCCCAGACCTGCTGCATGTCGGTCGCGACCTTGTAGCCAAGATCGGTGCCGTAGCCCTTGATGACCGGGGTCAGCAGGCCGAGCAGGTCGTCGGCGGCAGTGCGGTCTTCCTCAGTGGCGGCCTTGTGGGAAAGATCGACCAGCAGTCCCGCCCAAAGCGCCAGCGCGCGCATGCCTTCCGTAAAGGCGCGCGAATCCATGAGCATGCGCCGCACGTCCGGGTGAACCATCAGCGTGTCGGCTTTCTCGTTGGGATCCTCAGGCCCGGTGAGCGCCCTGCCCTGCCGCCGCTCCTGCGCGTAGGAGACGCCGTTCTGATAGGCCGCTTCCGCCTGGGCGAGACCCTGAATACCGACGCCGAGCCGGGCAGCATTCATCATGATGAACATCGCGGCGAGGCCCTTGTTCTCCTCGCCGACGAGCCAGCCAGTCGCGCCGTCGTAATTCATTACGCAGGTGGCATTGGCGTGAATGCCCATCTTGTGTTCGATCGCACCGCACATCACCGCGTTGCGCTCGCCGGGATTGCCATCGGCATCGAGCAGGAACTTCGGGACGACGAAAAGCGATATCCCTTTGGTGCCTTCCGGCGCATCCGGTGTGCGCGCCAGTACCAGATGGATGATGTTGTCGGTCAGGTCGTGCTCGCCTGCCGAGATGAATATCTTGGTGCCGGTGATCGCGAAGGAACCGTCCGCCTGCGGTTCTGCCTTGGTGCGAATCAGCCCCAGATCGGTGCCGCATTGCGGCTCGGTCAAGTTCATGGTGCCGAGCCACTCGTTAGCAACCATCTTGGGAAGGTAAGTCTGCTGCTGATCGGTCGAGCCCTTTGCCAAAAGCGCATTGACTGCACCGCCTGTCAGCCCCGGATACATGGCGAAGGCCATGTTCGCGGCCGACATGAATTCCTCGACCGCAAAGCCCAGAACATGCGGCATGCCCTGCCCGCCGAATTCCTCCGGAGCCGAAAGCGTACCCCAACCCGATTCGCGAAACTGGCCGTGCGCTTCCTTGAAACCGGCAGGCGTCGCTACCGAGCCATCCTGCTGGCGCGTGCACCCTTCCTGATCGCCCGAGGCATTGAGCGGCGCAAGCACTTCGCTGGCGAACTTGCCGGCTTCCTCGATAACGGCATCGACGATGTCCGCGCTCGCTCCCGCAAAACCGGGCAATTCGGCGTAGTCATCGATCCGCAAGACTTCGTTGATGACGAATCGGGCGTCGCGCGTGGGCGCCACAAAGCTAGGCATCGGGTTGTTCTCCCATTTTCGTTCTTGGCGACTTCAGGCAGACGATATGGGGCACCTAGCCGATTCTGGTAAGCCCTTGCTCGTCCAGCCTGCGATAAAAGCAACTCGTTTCGCCTGTATGGCAAGCTGGTCCTTCGGGCCGAACGAGGAGAACGAGCGCATCCTGGTCGCAATCGACCCGAATTTCCTCGATTCGCAGGACGTGGCCGGAAGTCTCGCCCTTCATCCACAACCGCCCGCGCGAGCGCGAATGGAAATGGGCAAGTCCGGTTTCCCGTGTTTTGGCCAATGCCTCTTCGTCCATGAAGGCGAGCATCAGGACTTCTTTCGTATTTACGTCGACCGCAACGGCGCTGAGCAGCCCCTTTTTATCGAATTTGGGGGCGAAGACCGCGCCGGACTCACGTTCGGCAGTGGAAAGATCTGGCATTCTGGTTGGGCCTTCCGGTTTGGCGCGGTGTGCGGAGCGTCTCGGGATTGTTGCACGATAACAACAATGCGTGGCAAAAATCCATGGCCGAACGTGATTGCGCTTTTCATTTAGACCATTTCGCGGAATTGAGACTGCAGCAGTCGGGGGGCTGCTCTGCCAGTAGGTGCAAAAGCGCCATGGTTCAGGGACGATAGCAGACGCTCGCGAGCAACGCAGGGCGCGCTAACATGAGGGATCGGATCTTGGCAATCCACAGGGGGGATTGCCCAAACGCACACGGTGCGGAGGTCCATGAGTTCGTTTCGTCACGAGGACGCCCGGGGTTAACGCCTCGGGCGTTTTCGCTTTCAGGCCATATCGAACGCTTCATCGAGGACGCGCGCAAAGCAGCCGATCACGACTCGATCCGCACCTGCTCGCTTGAGAGCGGCAATGCATGCATTGCTCGTAGCGCCGCTGGTCAGCACATCGTCGACTAGGAGGACATTCTTCCCGGCGAGGAGAGCCGATCGGTCCGGCCTCACCGCGATCGCTCCTGCGAGCATCCGGTCACGCTCACGCGCACCCAGCCCGCCTAGCATCGGGGTTGCCTTGCGCCGTTCCAGTGCGTCGACGCAGAGCTGTGCTCCAGTCAGCTTCGCCAGTTCACCAGCCAGCACGGCAGCCTGGTTGAAGCCGCGTTGCCACAGCCGCCAGCGATGCAACGGCACCGGCACGATGAGCCAGCCTGCGTCCACGCCATCAAGCTGCGCCGCAATCAGCCGCGCCATCATCGGCGCCATGGCAATCCGGCCGCCATGCTTGAAGGCGAGCACCAGCTTGCGCGACGGTTCGTTGTAGATCGTGGCCGCCGCGATTCCGTCATGACTTGGCGGTTCTGCGAGACAGGCGCCGCATTGCGAGCCTGCGTCCATGACACCAGCGAACGGGCGAGCGCACGCCTTGCAGGCGGGTTTACCGGGAATGACGAGTTCGCTCCAGCACGCGACGCACAGGCCCGCCTGTGCCGCAATGCCCTCACCGCAGAGCGGACAACGCGGCGGAAACACGAAATCGACCAATGGCGAGAGCGACCTGGCGAAGGACATGCCCTATCCTGCGTTGCCTCGGCGGCATGGGCAAGCTTGCATCGCAGGGGTTGTCACTGCACTGGGGCGCATGGTCAGCACTTCGCCTCCCAGCATCTTCTCATCGAAGCGACGCCGCGCCGTGCGGCAGCGCATGATGGATCTGCAATTCAGGCCAGATGCGCCGCGCTATCTTGCCCAAGACTATGCCGAAGACGGGCTGGAACGGCTTGCCTTCCTGCGCAAAGAGCCGGGCAAGGCTCTCGTGATCGGAGACGTCACCGGCACGCTGGCTGCGGCGCTCGAACGGCAGGGTGCGCAGGTTTCCAGCGTCGACCCGGCTACCGGTTTCGACGAGGAACAGCCCAATTCCGGCAGCGGCTACGATCTCATCGCCAGCCTCGGAACGCTCGATACCGTGAACGACCTTCCCGGCGCGCTCATCCATATTCGCGCCGCGCTTGCTCCCGGTGGCCTGATGATCGCCAGCTTTCCCGGAGCAGGCAGCCTGCCCGTGCTGCGAGCATGCATGCTCGCAGCCGATGGCGAAAGGCCCGCACCACGTCTTCACCCGATGGTCGACGTTCGCGCAGGAGGGCAATTGCTCCAGCGCACCGGCTTTGCCGATCCCGTGATCGATTCGCGCCCGCTCGACGTGTCGTTCCGAACACTCGACTCGCTGGTCGCCGACCTTCGCGCGCAAGGCCTGTCGAACGTACTCGCCGATCCCGGACCGCCCCTTGGCAGGGCCGCTCTCGAACGCGCCCGTGCGGCCTTTGCCGAAGCTGGCGAGAACGGCCGCACCACCGAACGCTTCGAGCTGCTCACCCTCAGCGGCTGGAAGCGTTGATCTAGCTGCCCAGTGCCGCCTGAGCCGCAGCAAGCCGCGCAATCGGAACACGGAACGGCGAGGCGCTGACGTAGTCCAGCCCGACCTGCTCGCAGAACGCGATGCTGGCCGGGTCGCCGCCATGCTCACCGCAGATGCCCAGCTTGAGGTCGCCGCGAGTCGCCCGGCCACGCTCTGCCCCCAGGGCGACAAGCTGGCCGACACCATCGACGTCGAGGCTGACGAAGGGATCGCGTGCGAACACGCCCTTTTCGACATAGACGCCCAGGAACCGCCCCGCATCGTCACGCGACAGGCCGAGCGTCGTCTGGGTAAGGTCGTTGGTGCCGAAGCTGAAGAACCGGGCCTCCTCGGCAATCTCGCCTGCCATGAGGGCCGCGCGCGGCAGTTCGATCATGGTGCCGACGAAGTATTCGAGAGTCGTTCCCTTTTCGGCGAAGACCGCTTCGGCCACCTTGCCGACCAGCTCGCGCAGGATCGCAAGTTCGCGCCTGGTCGCAACCAGCGGGATCATGATCTCTGGCACGATCGCCTCGCCATGCAGGGCCGCGACGTCGCAGGCGGCCTCGAAGATGGCGCGGGCCTNNGCCTGCATCTCGTAGATTTCGGGGAAGGTGATGCCGAGACGGCAGCCGCGATGGCCGAGCATCGGGTTGAACTCGTGCAGTTCGCTCGCTCGCCGCTTGAGGTGATCGATACCGATGCCGACCGCGTTGGCGAGGTCTTCGAACTCCTCGTCGGTATGCGGGAGAAACTCGTGGAGCGGCGGATCGAGCAGGCGGATGGTCACGGGCAGACCGCGCATCACCTCGAAGATCTCATGGAAGTCGCTGCGCTGGGCGGGCAGCAACTTGGCAAGAGCCGCCCGGCGGCCCGCTTCGTCGTCGGCGAGGATCATCTGGCGTACCGCGCTGATCCGGTCCTGATCGAAGAACATGTGCTCGGTCCGGCACAGGCCGATGCCCTCTGCCCCGAACTGGCGCGCGGTGCGGCAGTCGGCGGGCGTCTCGGCATTGGTGCGCACCTTCATGCGCCGGTGCTTGTCCGCCCATTCCATCAGCGTGCCGAAGTCGCCTGCCAGCTCCGGCTCGATGGTCGGTACTTCGCCGGCCATGACCTCACCATTAGCGCCGTCGAGGGTGATGATGTCGCCCTCTTTCAGCTCGCGATTGCCGAACTTGAGCGTTCGCGCCTTCATGTCGATGGAAAGCGAGGAAGCGCCGGACACGCAAGGCCGCCCCATGCCGCGCGCCACGACCGCCGCGTGGCTGGTCATNNGTCATGCCGCCGCGCGCGGTGAGGATGCCCTTTGCCGCGTGCATGCCGTGGATGTCCTCTGGCGAGGTTTCGACGCGCACGAGGATCACCGCTTCGCCAATCGCGGCAAACCGTTCGGCCGTGTCCGCATCCAGCACGATCTGGCCCGATGCCGCGCCGGGAGAGGCAGGCAATCCGCGCCCGATCACATCGCGCGCCGCAGCCGGATCGAGCGTCGGGTGCAGCAACTGGTCGAGCGCCATGGGATCGACGCGCCGGATCGCCGTTTCCTCGTCGATCAGGCCTTCGCCCACCATCTCGACCGCCATCTTGAGCGCCGCCTTGGCGGTGCGCTTGCCGCTGCGGGTCTGGAGCATCCACAGGTGGTTGCGTTCCACCGTGAACTCGATGTCCTGCATGTCGCAGTAGTGCGCCTCGAGCGTGTCGAACACGCGGGCCAATTCGCCATAGGCCTGAGGCATGGCCTCTTCCATCGAGGGCAGCTTGGCATTGGCCGCCTCGCGCGCGGCCCTGGTCAGGTACTGCGGCGTGCGGATGCCGGCGACGACGTCCTCGCCCTGGGCATTGA
>JAGREN010000058.1 GCA_020446505.1 Novosphingobium sp.
AACATCGGGACGATCGGCAGCACCCGGTCGTGCCAGGTGAGCCCGCCGACGTTGCCCGCGCACACGGCCATCGAGTGCAGGTATGCGGAGCGGTGCGAGTAGACCACGCCCTTAGGTTGGCCCGTGGTCCCGCTGGTGTAGCACAGCATGCAGGGGTCGCGTTCGCTGCCCGCAACCCATTCGGTATCGCCGTCGAAACCGTCGAGCCATGCGTCGAACTCACCGTCATCGAAGCAGACGTATTTTTCGACCGTCTTCCAGTGCGGCTTCAACCGCTCGACGATAGGCCGGAATACCGCATCGTAGAGCAGGATGCGGTCTTCGGCGTGTTTGACGATGTAGTCCAGTTGGTCGTCGAACAGGCGCGGGTTGATCGTGTGGATCACGCCGCCTGCCCCCGTCGCTCCATACCAGGAGACGAGGTGGCGATTGTGGTTCATCGCCAGGGTCGCGACGCGATCACTGGGTTTGAGGCCAAAGCGCGCCAGCGCCTGCACCATTTTCAGAGCGTCGCGGCGAACGCCCGCCCAGTCTGTCCGTTCGGTGCTGCCGTCAGCCATGCGCGTGACGATTTCGCGGGTGGGATGCTCACGCGCTCCGTGGTCGATCAGGCCGCTGACCCGCAGCTCCCAGTGTTGCATGGCACCCAGCATTGTCTCTCCGCTATCGTCGGGGCTTTTGCCCGCTTCTTATGCCGCGCGGCGAAGGTGGCCTCCGGTGCGCTGCTTGCCGAATGACACTACCGTCAGACCCTCGATCTCTTCAAGCCTTTCGACCAATTCGCCCGTGAGGCAAAAATCCCAGCCGAGCCGCATGCCGACATGCGCGCCATTCCCGGTGTGAAGATTGACCACGACCTCGCCGCGGCGATTCTCCCCCGGCTCAAGCATCAGCGCGAGCTGCTGAACTGCCTCCACCGATGAAACATCGCATTCGAGCCGCATCCGCGCATTGTTGGTGACCTCGGATAGCGGGATCGCGCCGCGCACGGTCACGCGCGGCGGTTCTTCAGGGCTGGGACTGTCCAGTTCGACATTGAGCAGCACGCAAGTGCCGTCAGCCGCCCAGCGCTGGAAGCTCTCAACCAGCCCTTCCTCGAAGCAGCTTGCCGAGAACTGCCCGCTCGAATCGGAGAAATCGGCCATGACGAAGTCCTTGCCGCGCTTCGTCTTGCGGCGCTGCACGCCTTCGACCAGTGCCGCCATGACTGCCGACTGCCGCAATTCTCCCGAACCACCGCCTTCCGCACCGCCCCCGACGATGCTGGCATGGCTCCGCGCGCCGTTGGCGGAAGCGACGGCGCGGTATTCCTCGATAGGGTGAGCGGCGAAATAGAAGCCGAAGGCCTCGCGCTCCTTCGCCATCTGGTCGGCGCGGCTCCACGCTTCGGCCTCGGCAAGCCGCACGGCCTGATCGCTCTGCCCGGCCTCGCCGAATAACCCGCCCTGTCCGCTCGTCCGGCTGCGCTCGGCCTCGTCGGCGACGGCGAGCAGCATGTCGCCATTGGCCATGACCCTGGCGCGCGATGGTTCGAGACTGTCGAAGGCGCCAGCGGCGGCCAGTCCTTCAAGCTGCCTGCGGTTCATCGACCCGGCAGGCGCGCGCGAGAACACGTCTTCGAGGCTGGCGAACTTGCCGTTCGATTCCCGCTCGGCGACGATGGCGTCCATCGCCTTCTCGCCGACATTGCGAATGCCAGCCAGAGCATAGCGCACGGCGTGCCCCTCGTCGGTCTGCTCGACGGTGTATTCGGCTTCCGACATGTTGATGTCGGGCGCAGCCAGCGCGACACCATTCCTGCGCATGTCATCGACAAAGACCGAGAGTTTCTCGGACTGGTGCATATCGAAGCACATCGAGGCAGCATAGAATTCGTGCGGGTAATGCGTCTTGAGCCATGCCGTCTGGTAGGCGAGCAAGGCATAGGCGGCAGCGTGGGACTTGTTGAAGCCGTAGCCTGCGAACTTGTCGATCAAGTCGAACAGTTCGTTGGCCTTGGCGGGCTCGATGTCCGAGACTTCCTTGCAGCCCGCCACGAAGCGGGCGCGCTGGGCGTCCATCTCTTCCTGCTTCTTCTTGCCCATGGCGCGGCGCAACAGGTCGGCATCGCCAAGCGAATAGCCCGCCAGCACCTGCGCGGCCTGCATCACCTGTTCCTGATAGACGAACACGCCGTAGGTTTCGGCAAGAATGCCTTCGAGCTTGGCATGCGGATACTCGATTTCCTCCAGCCCGTTCTTGCGGCGGCCGAACAGCGGGATGTTGTCCATCGGGCCGGGACGATAGAGCGAGACGAGCGCGATGATGTCGCCGAAATTGGTCGGCTTCACCGCTGCCAGCGTGCGCCGCATGCCCTCCGATTCAAGCTGGAACACGCCGACCGTGTCGCCGCGCTTGAGCAGGTCGTAGACGCCCGGATCGTCCCAGGTCAGCGTATCGAGATCGAGCGTGATCCCGCGCCGGGCCAGCAGGTCGACAGCCTTGCGCAGCACCGACAGGGTCTTGAGGCCAAGGAAGTCGAATTTCACCAGCCCGGAATCCTCGACATATTTCATGTCGAACTGAGTCACCGGCATGTCGGAGCGCGGATCGCGATAGAGGGGGACAAGCTGCGCCAGCGGCCTGTCGCCGATAACGACGCCGGCGGCGTGCGTGGAACTGTTGCGCGGCAGCCCCTCAAGCTGGCGGGCCAGATCGACCAGCCGCCGCACTTCATCGTCGCGCCGGTATTCATTGGCGAAGTCGGGCGCGCCTCCCAGCGCGCGGTCCAGCGTCCACGGATCGGTCGGATGGTTGGGCACCATCTTGCACAGCCGGTCGACCTGACCATAGGGCATTTGCAGGATGCGGCCGGTATCGCGCAGCACCGCGCGCGCCTTCATCTTGCCGAACGTGATGATCTGGGCGACGTGATCGTGCCCGTATTTGCGCTGGACGTAGCGAATCACCTCGCCGCGCCGGGTTTCGCAGAAATCGATGTCGAAGTCCGGCATCGAGACGCG
>JAGREN010000059.1 GCA_020446505.1 Novosphingobium sp.
TAATTTTGAATCAGACTCTAAGGCAGAAATAAATCAACTGTCGGGCCGTTCGGTTGGCTCAGCCTTACCCTGCGTCAATAACGCCCAGTCGTGTGCCGTTGGATAATCGGGACGAGTTGTTTCGGGCAATTGCCGGAAGGGCGCGAATCGGGCGCGCATGGGCCGTCATCCGCCAAGCGACTCGCGCAGGAATCGCCGCCACGAAAGGGCGACCGACCCACCGTCAGGCGGCGAAGGCCGCTCGCAGCGCCTTTTTGTCCGGCTTGCCGACCGGCGTCTGCGGGATCGATTCGACGAATTCCACCGACTTCGGCGCCTGATAGTTGCCCTTGGCCGAGGCGACGGCAGCAATCAGGTCTGCTTCGGCCACGTCCTGACCCGGCTTGGTGACGACGACGGCCTTTACCGCTTCGCCCCATTTCTCGTGCGGCACGCCAATCACCGCCACTTCGGCCACGGCGGGATGCTCCGCGATCACCATCTCGACTTCGCGCGGGTAGATGTTGAAGCCGCCCGAGACGATCATGTCCTTCACTCGGTCGACGATGCGCAGGAACCCGTCCGGATCGCGTACGGCAACGTCGCCAGTGTGGAGCCAGCCGCCGCGGAACACTTCCTTGTTGAGTTCCTCGTCGAGATAGCCGTTCATCACCAGCGGCCCCTGAGCGACGATCTCTCCCGGCTCGCCATCGGGCACCTCGTTGCCATCTGCATCGTGCAGTTCGAGCCGCACATAAGGGCAGGGCAGGCCGCAGCTTGCCAGCCGGTTCATGTCGTTCACGTCATGGTCGGCCTTGCGGAAATAGGTGAGCACCATCGGCGCTTCGGCCTGTCCGTAGAACTGGGCGAAGACCGGCCCGATCCGCTCGATCGCCTCTTTCAGCCGCACCGGGTTCATCAGCGAGGCACCGTAGAACACGCTTTCGAGGCTGGAGAGGTCGAACTCGTCGAAGCGCGGATGATCGAGCAGGGCGTAGATCATCGTCGGCACCAGCATCATGCAGTTTATCTTGTAGTCCTGAATGCACTGCAGGACCTGTTCCGGGTTGAAGCCGGGCAGGATCAGGAAAGTCCCGCCCTTGAGCAGCGCGGGCATGAACATGGTGCCGCCAGCATGAGTAAGCGGCGCGCAGGACAGGATATGCGGCGGAGCGGGCCATTCCCACTCAGCCTGAATAATCATCGCGCACTGCTGGCCCGAGCGGGCGGCAGCCGGAATCGCCTTCGGCTTGCCCGTCGTGCCGCCCGAATAGGAGCGTCTGCCGACATGATCGCCGTCGATCACGGGCGGCACCAGTTTCCTCGGTTCGAATGATGCCGCCAGCTTGCGGATGTCGGGGGCGATCTCGCTGGGGCCGACCGAGAGCAGGACAATATCCGGTTCCTCGCGCTTGATATCGGCTGCGGCCTTCTCGAAGCGTGCCGCCTCGAAGATCAGCACATTGACGCCTGCATCGCGCACGATGTTGAGCTGGTCGGCAAGGCTGCTCATCGCGTGGATCGGCACCATGAGCGAGGGAATCATCAAGGTCGCGTGGCCGATATGCAGCGTTTCCGGCAGGTTCGACGCCAGCATCGAGACGCAGCTTTCGCGCGTCACTCCTACGCTTTCGAGCGCCTGGATATAGCGGCTGGTTTCGTCGCGCATGTCGCGCACCGAGAGCGTCGGCCCGTCGAGTTGGCGCAGCAACGGAATGTCGGGATAATTATTGAGCGCATTGGCCAGAACGTCCGCGCCATAGAGCGGGCGGTGCAGGTTCTCGTAAGTCACGGATTCGGCTCTCCCAGGCAGAATTTTGCCGGAGATAAGCGCAATCGCGCCCGTGTGTCACCCGTTCGCGAAGATCAGCGCCGGAATTTCCAATTTGCGCTTCAGGGCCTGCACGAAGGCGGCGGCGTCGTGGCCATCGACGACCCGGTGATCGCAACTGATCGACAGGTTCATCATCTTGCGCACGGCAATCGTCCCATCGAGAACGACCGGGCGCTCCTCGATCTTGTTGGGGCCGATGATGCAAACCTCCGGCGCGTTCAGGATCGGTGTCGCGGCAATGCCACCGAGCTTGCCCAGCGAGCTGATGGTGATCGTCGAGCCTTGCAGCGAATCTCGCAAAATCTTGCCGCTGCGGCTCGCTTGCGCGAGGGCTGCGATACCTTGCGCCAATTCGCCGAGGCTCTTGCCGTCCGCATCTCGGAGCACCGGGACCATCAGCCCCGCATCGGTCTGCGTCGCGACGCCCATGTGGACGGCCCCGAACCGGCGGACCACGTCGGTGTCGTCATAGTAATGCGCATTGAGCTGCGGAAAATCCGGCAGGGTGCGGCACACCGCTGCAATCAGGATCGGGAGAATGCTTATCCGTGCGCCCGGTTCTTCGTTCAGCGCCGCGCGCAGCCGTTCGCATTCGGTCATGTCGATTTCCTCGACATAGGTGAAATGCGGGATCCGGCGCTTCGCCTCTTCCATCTTGCGTGCGATGGCGCGGCGCATGCCGACGACCGGCACGTCCTCGTCGATCAGGCGGCTTGCCTTGCGGGCCGGGGCGGGTTCCTCGCTGGAAACGAGATAGGCATCGAGATCGGCATTGAGCACGCGTGGGCCGGAGTGAGGCACTGCCGTTAGGTCCACGCCAAGATCGTGCGCCCTGCGCCGAACGACCGGGCTGGCGAGAAACTTTGAAGACGGCGGCGGAGGCGGAGGAGGGGGCGCTTTCGCTGCAATAGGAGGCGCTGGTGGAGGAGGCAGAGGCGCAGGCTCGTCGGTCTTCTTCTCGATCTCGGCGACGTCGCCTTCGACCTCGATCTCCATGATCGTCGCGCCGACGCGCACCGCATCGCCGATTTCGCCGATCCGCGAGACGACCTTGCCGGAGACCGGGCTTTCCAGTTCCACCGTCGCCTTGTCGGTCATGAAGGCGGCGAGCGGCTGGTCTTCCTTCACCGTGTCGCCCACTTGCGCCAGCCACTCGACCAGTTCGGCCTCGGCAATGCCTTCGCCGATGTCCGACAGCTTGAATTCGAAGCGGCTCATGCCTCTGCTCCTGCCAGTCGCTCCAGTGCCTCGCCGATTCGGATCGGTCCGGGGAAGTAGGACCATTCGAGCGAATGCGGATAGGGCGTGTCGAAGCCGGTGACGCGCTCGATGGGGGCTTCGAGATGATAGAAGCAGCGTTCCTGCACCAGCGCCGCCAGTTCGGCGCCGAATCCGCTGGTGCGGGTCGCCTCGTGGACGATGGCGCAGCGGCCGGTCTTCTTCACTGACTTTTCGATCGTTTCGATATCGAGCGGGACGAGCGTGCGCAGGTCGATCAGGTCGGCCTCGATCCCGTGCTCGGTCAGCACCTGCTGCGCAACGTGGACCATTGTGCCGTAGGCGAGCACGGTCATCTCGCTGCCTTCGGTCACGAGCCGAGCCTTGCCGAGCGGTATCTGGAAATGACCCTCGTCGACATCGCCATCGGGATGATCGGCCCAGGTCTTGGCCGGGCGGTCGTAATAGCCGTCGAAGGGGCCGTTATAGCATCGCTTGGGTTCGAAGAAGATGACAGGATCGTTATCCTCGATGGCGGAGATCAGCAGGCCCTTGGCGTCGCGCGGATTGGACGGAACGACCGTCTTGATGCCCGCGACATGGGTGAACAGCGCCTCCGGGCTCTGGCTGTGCGTCTGCCCGCCAAAGATGCCGCCGCCAAAAGGAATGCGGATCACAAGCGGGCACTGGAAGTCGCCTGCGGAACGATGCCGAAGGCGCGCTGCCTCGCTCACGATCTGGTCGAGGCCGGGATAGACATAGTCGGCGAACTGGATTTCGGGGACGGGGCGCAGTCCATAGGCCGCCATGCCGATGGCCGCGCCGATGATGCCGCATTCGGTTATCGGCGTATCGAAGCAACGCTCCTTGCCGTATTTTGCCTGCAGGCCCGCCGTCACCCGGAATACGCCGCCGAAATAGCCGACGTCCTCGCCGAGGATGACAACGTCCGGATCGCGATCCATCATCACGTCGAGTGCGGAATTGATCGCCTGGATCATGCTCATTCGGGCCATTTGTGCGCCCTTTCGCGTGCTGCCTGCTCGCTCTGTTCGCGAAGGTGCCAGGGCATGTGCTCATAGACATCCTGGAACATGGTGACGTCCGGCTGATGAAGGCCGTGTCCGAGGATGCCGTTCTTTTCCGCTTCCTTCTGCGCGGCGAGCACCTCCTCGGCGACTTCGAGGTCCATCGCCGCCTGCCGCTCCATGTCCCACACGCCGAGCGCGATGCAGTGGCGTTTCAGCCGCGTGATCGGATCGCCGAGCGGCCATTCGCTGCGCTCCTGCGCGGAGCGATAGGCCGCCGGATCGTCGGAGGTCGAGTGGGCGTCGGCGCGATAGGTGAACAGCTCGATCAGCGTGGGGCCAAGGTTGGCGCGTGCCCGGTCCGCAGCCCATCGGGTCGCCGAGAACACCGCCGGCGCATCGTTGCCGTCCACGCGCAGGGCAGGGATGCCGTAGCCAATCCCTCGCGCGGCAAAGGTCGTTCGTTCCGAACCGGCAAAGCCCGAATAGCTCGAGATGGCATACTGGTTGTTGACCACGTTGAACACGCAAGGCGCGTTGTAGACGGCGCCGAAGGTCAGCCCGTTGTGGAAGTCCCCTTCCGAGGTCGAGCCTTCGCCGCACCACACTGCCGCGATACGGTCGTCGCCCTTGCTGGCCGAAGCCATCGCCCAGCCGACGGCCTGCGGATACTGGGTGGCGAGGTTGCCCGAGATCGAGAAGAAGCCGTAGTCCTTCGCCGAATACATGATGGGGAGCTGTCGCCCCTTCAGCGGGTCGGCGGCGTTCGAGAAGATCTGGTTAATCATCTCGACCATTGGATAGTCGCGGGCGAAGAGGATGCCCGGCTGCCGATAAGAGGGGAAACACATGTCGGCCCGGTCGAGCGCGAAAGTCTGCGCAATCGCGATCGCTTCCTCGCCAGTCGACTTGACGTAGAAGCTGGTCTTGCCCTGCCGCTGCTGGCGATGCATCCGTTCGTCGAAAGCGCGTAGCAAGGCCATCTTGCGCAGCATGGCGAGCAGGGTGTCAGGGTCGAGGTTCGGGTTCCAGCTTCCGACCGCCCGATCCTCGAAATCGAGCACGCGGATCAGACCATAGGCAAGGTCGCGGATTGACGCAGGATCGGCGTTCTCATCCGGGCGGGGGATCGCGTCCGGCTCGGGCACTTCGAGCCACGAATAGTCGACCTCGTCACCAGGCCGGAAAGGCGGCTCGGGGACGTGTAGCGATAGTTTCGGGCGGTTGCTGCCCGGCTGCTTTCCGGTCATCTTCTCCCTCGCGCGGCTGTGTGCGACCAACGATCCGGAGCCTTGCCGGGTTCCGGTCCGCAGCGAGCGACTCACTTACCACAGTTGCGCATGTTTTGGAAAGTCTCGCGAAATAAAAGTTCGCGAGAGGGGCTGGCTCAGCCGGATTTCAGGCCGGTCGCCCAGTCGGAAATCTGCGCGAAACTCTCGGTGCGCGAGGGGAAGATAAACAGGTTGTGCCCGGTGTCCTCGGGCCGGATGATGTCGAGGCGCGGGCAGGTGGAGAACTGCTCAAGCAATGCCTCGCCAGCCTCGATGAAATCGTGCGTACCAGTGACGACGAGGATGGGAACTGCGATCCTGGAACTGGCTTCGTCGCTGACGCCGGGAAACATCGAGAACAGGCCGGGCAGGGTGAGCAGGGGAGCCGCCGCGCCGCGCAGAGCCGCCTTGCCGTCTGGGTCAGCATAGTCCGAATGAAACGAAGGACTGCCGCCCTCGCGCCCGCGCCGCTTCTTGCGCGCCGTTTCGGGATCGAGCCGGGCAGTGCCGAACCGCTCGCGCACCAGTTCGGGCAGGTAGCCCCGCAGCCATTCGATATCGCGGGCCTTTTCGACCGCTTCGGGCGGCAGGATGTCGGGCAAGCCGCCAGTTCCGTAGCCCAGCAGGACAATGCCCGAATAAAGCTGCGCTACGGCTTCGACCTCGATGGTCATCACCGCGCCCATCGAATGGCCCAGCCCGACAGCGACGAGGCCCGACATGGCATCGAGGCCCGGCACCAGCGAGCCTTGCCGCAGACCGTCCAGCGCAGTCCTTGCGGCAGCGGCATGGGCACGCGCGATCAGGTCGGGCGTCAGATCCCACTCATCCTCTGGCATCGTCGAAGAGCTGATTCCGGGATGATCGGCCAGCACGACCACATGGCCGCGCCGGGCCAGCGCCTCGGCCATGCTGAAGCGCCGGTCGTCTCCCTCGCCCAGATCGAAGTAGGCAAGGCTCATCTGCCCGCCGACCACGCAATAGAAAGCTATATCCGTCGCTGGCGTGCCGTCTGGCGGTAGCACCACCCGCAGGCCGATCCGGAACGGCTCGCCCGGCAGGAGTTCTCCTGCCGGGACGGAGCATTCGATACGGCGCACGCCGCTGGTCGTCGTTGCAATGGCCATCAGGAACGGCCTGCCACGATCACTTGCCCGCGAACAGGCGCAATCCGTTTTTCGCGAGAATCTTCATGCGGTCCTCGCCGTGGATATTGGCGGCGGTGAACTGCTTGTCGATGTGGTCGATCGAGTTCGGCCACGAGGTCGCCGGGTGAGGGAAGTCGGTCGACCACATCAGCGAATCCGGGCCGAAATACTCGTAGGCGACCTTCAGGCCGTGCGGCTCGTACATGAAGGTGACGCCCATCTGCCGCTTGAAATATTCGCTGGGCAGCATCGAAAGCTGCGGGAACTTGTAGTGGCCCTGATGGATGCGGCCATCGAGGATAACGTCGAACAGGAACGGCAGCCAGCCCAGGCCGGGCTCGACGAACACGACCTTGAGGTCAGGGAAGCGTTCCAGCGTTCCGGGCAGGATCCACAGGCAGATCGTTTCGGCCATCTGGAACGGCGGCATGCCCAAAGCCACGGCGCGCTGCTCGGTGGGATCGCGCTTGATGAGGTCCATGTACTGCTTGTTGGTATCGAGGTGGTTGAGCACCGTGATGCCGATTTCCGAGCACGCGCCCCACAGCTTGTCGTAGTGATTATCGAAATAGTCCTTGAGGCCGACTTCGCTGGGGAAGGGGGGGAGCTGGATGCAGCGTGCGCCGCGCTGGGCAAGCCGCTCCACTTCCTTCACCGACCAGTCGATGTCGAACGGCAGAAGCTGGTAGGCAGTCCACAGCCGGTCGGTATCGACCGAGGCGAAGTCCGCCATCGCATCGTTGTATCCGGAAAGGATTTCCTTCCAGTCGTCCCCGCAATACTGCGGCGAACAGACCTTGGCTGCGCCAACTTCGGGAAAGATTACCTCGGCATAGACGCCATCCCTGTCCATCGACTTGAGCTTTTCGTTGGGTTCGAAATGGCCCGGATCGGACCATGCGACCTCGTCGAACAGGTCGTTGATATTGGGTTCCCAGCCGCCGCGCTGCTTGACGCCGTCTTCGCGGAACTGCCGGTTGGCGTTGACGTAGATTTCGCGCAGCCGTTCGGGCAGGCGCGCAGTCACCCATTCGTCGGTGAAAAAGACGTGGCTGTCGACCGAAATGAGCTTTTCGGGAAGCTCGATCTTGCTCTGGATGTTCATGATTTTACCTTTCAGATATAATGCTTTGAATGAGAAAGTTCAGTCCCTGGCGAGGATGACCGCGCCGTTGCCTGAAGAGAACAGGACCAGTTCCGCGCCCTCGCGCTGATTGGAGGCCACGCCGCGCAACTGGCGCACGCCTTCGGTCACCATGTTGAGCCCGTGGATATAGGCTTCACTGATCAGGCCGCCGTTGGTGTTGAGCGGCAATTCGCCGTCGATCGCGCACGCGCCTGACTTCACGAAGTCGCAGGCTTCGCCGTCACCACAGAAGCCATAGGCTTCCAGTTGATGCACCACTTCCGGCGTGAAGGCATCGTAGAGCAGCGCCACGTCGATATCCTTCGGCCCGACCCCAGCCGCCTCGAACACGCGGCGCGCGGAATTGACCGACTGCTGCATGATCATCGGGTCTTCGGTGTAATAGGGCGTCAAGGGCTCGACGTTGTAGGGGATCGAGGCAGCCGAGCCGAGAATGCGGACATGCTGCCCCTTGAGATCACGGGCGCGCTCGCGGCTGGTGACGATCAGGGCCACGCCGCCGTCGCTCTCCTGACAGCAATCGAACAGCCGCAGCACCGGATCGGCTATCCATTTCGAGTTCTGGTGATCGTCGAGCGTGATCGGCCGCTGGTAGAAGCGCGCAAGCGGGTTGGTCGCGGCGTAGGCGCGCTGCTGGACGACGATGTGACCGAGATCGGCGTTGGTGACACCATATTTGGCCATGTACCGCTGGAAGCCCAGCGCCGAGCAGGCACCGGGAAACTGGAGGCCATAGGGGATGCCCCAGATCGTGTAGGTCATGTCGCTGATGCGGCTGCCGCTGGGCGTGTCCTTGGGCTGGCCGAAGCGATATTCCGAGCGTTCGTTCATCGCCCGCCAGATCACCACCGTGCTCGCCGCGCCCGATGCGACGGCGGCACAGGCATGGTGCAACGTCATGGCCGAACCCCCGCCACCCATCGGCAGGCGCACCGAGTATTTCAGATCCTCGATGCCGAGCGCCCGCATCAGCGACACTTCGTCGTTGTTGTCGATGGTATAGGTGACGATGCCGTCGATGTCCCTGGCCTCGAGGCCCGCATCGTCGAGCGCGGCGAGAATAGCGTCGCAGGCTACGCGCAATTCGCTCCGGCCGGAATTGGTCGAGAATTCGGTCTGGCCGATCCCGGCGATGGCGCATTGGGTCATCGGATTGCTCATGCGCCGGATCCTTTCGAGGCGAGCCGGAACACGGGCAGGGTCTTGCCCTTAGCGGACAGCTCGAAATCGACCACGACAGGCGCATCGATCTCGATCTCGTCGAGCGTGGCATCGACAAGGTTGCTGATGAGCCGCACGCCTTCCTCAAGGTCGATCAGGGCGATGATGGGCGGCTCGTCGAAGCCGATTGGCGGCGGATAATGCACCTGGATGCGGCTGTAGACCGTGCCGCGCCCGGACATCTGCGCCGGAGCCAGTTCGAGGCAATGGCAGTCCGGGCATACGGGCCGGGGCGGATGGTGAAGGTGCCCGCATTGGGTGCACTTCTGGATCGAGAGACGACCTTGCTCGGCCTCATCCCAGAACCAGTCGGTGTTGCGCGTCGACATGGGGTCGAGGCGTTTCGATTGCCGTAGCTGCGTCATGGTCATTTGCCTGTGACTGGAGCCTGCGAGGCAGGAGCAGTCGCACTCTCGGCGACGCTCTTTTCCTCGGTCTGCTTGTAACCCATGAACTTGCGCGGCCCCATGAGCAGCGGCTCGCCGGGGCTCCACACGCCTGCGACCTTTTCGGCGTGCAACTCGTCGATCTTCTCGTCCGAATAGCCAAGCTCTCGCAGCACTTCGCGGGTGCATTCGCCGACCACCAGCGGTGGGCGCTGCACCGATGCGGGTGTGTCGGAGAAATCGAAGGCGAGGCCCATCTGTTCGAACATGCCGACCAGCTCGTGCTGGTAGCCAACCGTCCACTGGCGCTGGCGGAACTCGGCATCGTCGTGCATGTGCCGCCCGAATTCAGGATCGCTGATTTCGACCGGAACGCCTGCTGCATCCAGAGCGGCGAACCATTCCGAGGCAGGCTTGGCAAGGAACCTGGCCTGTAGCGCAGCGCGCAGGGCCTTGTCGTTGGCGGCACGCGATTTGGCGTCTGCGAACTTCGCATCGTCGAGTGCCGGATCGCCGAGCACGCCCTTGAGCGCCTGCCACTGGGAGTCCTTGGCGACGACCAGCGCCAGCCAGCCGTCAGACGTCTCGTAGAGGCTGTCGAGCGCCGCCATGCCACGCTGGTCCTTGTCGAGCCGGGGCCGGTCGAAGCCAGAGCCATCGGGTCGCGCCAGAACGTGCGAGACGTTGAGCAGCTGCGCATAGACGATCGCGGTCGAGACGAACTGGCCTTCGCCGGTCTGCGCCTTGTGATAAAGCGCCTGCATGATCGCCATGGCCGAGAGGAAGCCGTTGCCGGTGTCACCGAACGAAGTGAGCGACCACAGCGGCTTGCCGCCATCGGCCATGCCGCCATCCTCGTACTGCACGCCTGCAAGGCAGGCGCCGGTCTGGTCGTTGCCGGGAAGCCGCTCGCGCGGGCCGCGTTCGTGGCCGCGGGTGTGGCAGTAGATGAGGTCGGGCTTGATCGCCTTGAGACTGTCGTAGTCGACGCCGAGCCGAACGGCCGCATCGTAGCGCATGTTGTGCTGGACGACGTCGGCGGTCTTTACGAGGTCGCGCAGGACTTCCATCGCGCGCGGATCCTTGAGGTTGAGGCAGACCGAGCGTTTGCCCCGGTTCGAGGTGTAGGCGATGTGGTTCTTGTGCCAGTAGGTGTCGTAGAACGCGTTGATCTTGATGACGTCGGCACCGAGGTCGGACAGCACCTGGCAGCCGAACGGCCCGGCGATAGCGAGGCCGAGATCGAGCACGCGCACGCCAGCCAGTGGTGCCTTGCGCGAGCCGGAACCGCCGGTCTGCGCGGATTTTGCCTTGAGTGCATCGGCTTCGGCGCGCACTTCGTCGGTATGCTGGCCGGCAGAGGGGGCGGGGCCGCCTGCCTGACCTTGGGTCTTTTCCATCTCGACCAGGCGGCCGACTTGCCGGATCGTGCCGTATTCCGGGTCCTCGATCTCGCGCACGCAGCCGTCCGCGAGCATGATCGGATCGGCCAGCGCCGTTTCGGGCGAGCGCGCTTCCTGCATTGGCACGTCGGCTGCTGCGGAGGCCGAGAGCCAGTCGTCGCAGCCGAACTTCGCCATCCGTTCCATCAGGATCGGCTGGTAGTGATTGATGACCCAGGACTCGTCGACACCGCTGCCGAAACGGTTGGGATCGTTCATCACCGACAGGTCGGGGTCGTGCTGGATCGTGTCGCCTTCGGAAGCCTCGATGATGAAGCGCGGGTTGGGCACCCATGCGTGAATCCAGCGCCCGTCCCTGCACTTGAAGTGGCCCTTGGGCGTGCGCGACGAGTTGATCCAGGTGTTGAAATCTTCCGCATTCGGGTTCTCGGACCGCTGCCACACCATCATTCCTGCGGCGCAGGCACCTTGAAACAGGCTGGTCTCGACGTGCTGGCCGCGCCCGGTGGTCTCGCGAGCGACCAGAGCGGCTTCGATCCCGCAGGTGAGGGCATAGAACGCGCCCATGCTCGGCGCAGGCATGGCAGTGGTAATTGGCCCTTCGCGCGGTGGCCCTTGCAGCCAGTCCCACGGAGTTTCGAGGCCTTCGATCGGATCGTCGCCGCCTGACATGTGGACGTTGCAGGTCTCGGGGCGGCCAAGATGTTCCCAGTTCAGGCCGGAGCGGGCCGCCACCAGCAGGTCGTATCCCGGCCGGTCCGCATATTTCGTGTCGCTGCCCCATGCCGTGACCGTCGCATAGACGAGGCGCGGGTTGAGTTTGCTGAGCGTCTCGTAGTCGATGCCGAGACGTGAAGTGGTCCCCGGCGACATGGACTCGATCAGCACGTCGGCGTGTGTCGCCAGCGTCAGGAAAGTGTCGAGATCGGCCTTGTCCTTGAGGTCGAGAATGGCGCTGCGCTTGCCGCGCTGCCAGGTGCGATAGCCGAGCCGGGTGCGGTCATTATCGCGGAACGGATCGCCGCCGGGCGGTTCGATCTTGGTGACATTCGCCCCCTGATCGGCGAGCATCATTCCTGCCATCGGACCGGAAATGCCCCACGAAAGATCCAGCACCCGCAAGTGTTCGAACACGCCAGCCATCGCCATTGCTCCTCTCTCTGCCGTAGCCGGAGCAGGTTCGCTCACTGCCGACTCGACTATGTGTTACGCAATGTAACATTTGTGGAGCTACAGCAAGCCTCGATCTTTTGCAATGGTCATCCCGGCAAGCTGCGTTAGGGTGCCCGGAAAGGGAGGATGATCAGCATGATTCACTATGGTCTCGATGGCAGGGCTGCGCTCGTAACCGGCGCGGGAAGCGGTATTGGCAGAGCGAGTGCGCTTGCCTTTGCGCGCTCGGGCGCGAGCGTCATGGTCAGCGATGTCAACGATGCAGGCGGCGCGGAAACCGTCGCCATGATCGAGGCGGCTGGCGGCAAGGCCAGGTTCCGCCGCTGCGACGTCGGCAATGGCGATGACATCGCTGCGCTGGTCGATGCGACCGTGGCCGAATTCGGCAGGCTCGACTGCGCCTTCAACAATGCCGGGGTCAATCGCCTCGAAGCCGACGAATACGAGGACGATAACTGGGCGCTCTCGATCAACGTCAACCTAACCGGCGTTATGCGCTGCATGCGAGAGGAAGCGCGGGTGATGCTGCCCGCAGGCGGCGGAGCCATCGTCAACACCGCTTCGATCAACGGGCTTGTCGGCAATGCCGCGCAGCCCGGCTACACGGCCACCAAGCATGGCGTGGTCGGCCTGACGCGGCATGGCGCCCTGCGCTGGGCGCAGCAGGGCATTCGGGTCAATGCAGTATGCCCCGGCGTTATCCAGACCGGGATGACCGCACCGCTGTTCGCCGATGAGAACTTGCGCAAGGTCGTCGATTCGATGACGCCGATGGGGCGCAGCGGCAAGGCCGAGGAGATCGCCGAAGCGGTCGTCTGGCTGTGCTCCGATGCGGCCAGCTTCGTCACCGGCCATCCCATGGTGATCGACGGCGGCGCGACGGCGGTCTAGGCGGCGCGGACAGGATCAGGAGCTGGCAAGGCTACGCTCCTCCTGACCGACGATCCACTCGTCGCGATCGCGCAACGTCGCCATCAGGAAGTGGGCCTCTGCCACGTCGGCGGCGCTGAGACGGTCGGCATTGAGCACCGAGGTGGCCGCAACATCGGTCCTTGCGACATCGGCTGCCCTGTCCCGGTAGGCAGGCACTCCGGCCACGGGAATCAGTCCTACGAAGATGCCGTCGTCTGCCAGCTCCTGCCGCAGATGCAGGGTCAGCATGCGCAGGGCAGCCTGAGGAACGCCGACGATTGCAGTGCCCGGCAGCGGCTTCCTGTCCGCAGGACCGCTGGTGAAAATCAGGGAGCCTTGCGATTGCCGCAGGAAAGGCAAGGCAGCTTGTGCCGCTACCAGCGCGCTGACGATCCGGGCGTCGTTGAAGGTGCGTAGCAGATCAGGCTCTATCTGGAGAACAGGACCATATCCTGTCCCAAGCGGCCCCGGAACGGCATGATGCATCACGTCGATCCGGCCAAACCGGTTCGCAAGCTCTTCGATCGCGTTTCGCAGCGCCGCGGGATCATGGGCGTCGGCCGCAATGCCCTGCGCCTCGATCCCTTCACCGGACAGTTCCTCGATCATCTCGCGCAAGGCTTCGGCACTTCGCCGCACGATCCCGACCCGATATCCATCCCGCCCGAAACGCCGCGCAACTTCCATGCCGATGCCCGGCCCGGCACCAATCGTTATCAGGCTCTTAGTCATTCTCGATCCTGCTCGTTCGTTTCGCCCGGCCCGGATTGCAATCGACGACCGAACACTCGCGGTCCAGCCTAAACTTCAGTCTTTTACCATGGGCCGGGCGCGCTTATGCTGTGCCGATGAAGCGCATCGGGAATCGGCTTGTCCGCGCCTTGTCGCGCCATGACGGCAACGACGATGCCATTCACTTCCTCCATATCGGTAAGGCGGCTGGCACCCAGATCAAGACCCTTGCCGAGCAGGTGCCAGGTAAGATCATCGTCCACGGCCATGACAAGTCCTTGCGGGATCTGCCCTTGTCGGCGCGGTATTTTTTCTCGATCAGGGATCCGGTTTCGCGGTTCTACTCCGGGTTCTACTCACGCAAGCGCAAGGGCCAGCCGACCTACAACATCGAATGGAATGCGTGCGAGGCAGCAGCTTTCCGCGACTTCGAACATGCCAACGATCTGGCGGAAGCCCTGTTCGAGACCGGAAAGACAGCGGCAAGCGCCACTCAGGCCATCATCTCGATCCGCCACACCGGCCAGAACCTGACGAGCTGGTTCCTGCAGCAGGGAAATATCCTGGAGGTGCGCCCGCCGGTCTGGATTATCCGGCAGGAGAATTTCGCGCAGGATTTCAAGGCGTTTCTGCGTCAGGCGGGGCTGGAGGACGCAGGTGTCGTACCTGTCGGAAAGCGCCACGCGAACGACTATGCAGATGATCCGCCGCTCTCACCGAAGGCGATAGCCAATCTCGAACGCTGGTATGCGCAGGACTATGCCTTCCACGCTGTCTGCGAGGAATGGCTTCGCGAACAAACGGTCAAGTCAGACACCGGCTGAGCAGTGCAGTCAGTGGCCCACGTTGGCTGCGCTTTCCTACATGGCCGGGCCATGCCACAAGGCACATGGCAATTCGCCAGTTGCTCTTTCTCACGTCTGATTGCCTCTGGCATTCGCCTCGATCCGGCGCGACCCGACGCGCCTGCCGCCATTTCAACCAGCCGGCTTTTTGTCTTCAGGACAGTGTCTCATGTGTAACCTACAGGCAGGTCGTTCGCGGTCAGTCGAAGTTCGCCTGACCCCCATCGAGCGGGATCGTCGCGCCGGTGAGATAGGCAAACTCCGGCCCGCACAGCGCCGCGACGGCCTGGCCGATATCGGTTTCAAGTGCGCCGATACGCCCGAGCGGGATCGTCCTGAAGAAGGCGGCGGCTTCGTCCGGGTTGGTCTCGATCCACCACTTGAGGCCCGGCGATTCGGCATGGGGCGCGATGGTGAGCACGCGGATGCCCTCGCTGCCCCATTCGGACGCCGCCGCGCGGGTCAGTACACGGATCGCCTGCTTGACCGCGCCATAGGGGCCGTAGCCTGCCATGTCCCAGCGGATGCCTGCGGAAGAGCACATGTTGAAGATCGTGCCACCGCCGCGCGCGGCAAGGTGCGGTCGGGCCAGCTTCATGAAGCGGAAAGTGGCGAGGGGGCCGCTCTCGAAGCCTGCCGTGAAGCTCTCGTCGGTGACGTCGTCGAGCGTGCCGAGCGGCACTTCCTGCGCATTGTTGACGAGAATATCGAGCCCGCCGAATGCCGCAATGGCGGCGTCGATGGCGGCCTGCATCGTCGCCGGATCCTTGACGTCGCAGGCGACGGCCAAGGCCTTGCCGCCGCGTCCGGTGATCTCGGCTGCGGCCTGTTCGACCTTGGCGAGGGTGCGCCCGGCGAGCACTACGCTGGCCCCGGCGGCGCTCATGGCTGCGGCGATGCCGAAGCCGACGCCCTGTCCGGCGCCGGTGATGATCGCAACCTTGCCCGACAGATCAACCATGACCGTCTCCGAACGAGATGAGGTGAGTGATGTCCTGCCGCTCCTCGGGCTTGAGGCCGCGCGTGGCGAGCCACTGGACAGTTACATGCGTGTCGGCTGGCAGGGTGCTGACCAGTTCGATGATCCGGCCATACTCGCTGTGCGCGATCTTCCATTGACCGCCTTCGCGCCGGTAGCGATCCCTGTAGATCGCCGAGCCGACAGTCTGCGAGCCGCGCGCCTTGTCGACGAAGATGTCGTAGAGATACCAGATGCCCTCGGCCTCGTCGTCGCCGGTCAGGGTGATCTCGGGCATGTTGCCGTGGTGCATGGCGACCGCGTCGGAATGGAAGCTGTTCTTCAGGAACAACATCAGGTCCGCCTTGCCGCTCGACTGCACCCGATAGCCGCCGCCGCGGTAGTCCACGGTGACGTCATCGGTGAACAGGGTATCGACCAAGGCCCACTCGGCCGTGTCCATGCCACGGAAGTAGCGGTGCTTGAGGAGCTTGATGTCCTCGATGTCGGAAAGCTGCTGAAGCGTATAGGCCATCAGGGCGCTACCCAGTCGCCGCCATTGACGTCGAGAATCGCGCCGGTGATCTCCGATGAGTAGTCGGACAGGAAGAAGTAGATCGCCTTGGCGCAGTCCTCTTCAGGCGGAATGTGGCCGACAGGAACTTCGGATTCGCGCTGCTTGCGGAATGCCTCGCCGGCTTCGCCCATCGATTCCAACATTGACTGCAGCGGCGCGCCCATCAGCCAGCCCATCGCCGTGGTGTTGATGCGGATGCCGGAGCCGGTCAGTTCGACGGCCATATGCCGCGTCATCTGGTTGAGTGCGCTCTTCGCCATCGCGTAGCCGCCTTCGTTGGGATAAGGCTTGCGTGTGGCGAGGGTCGAGACGTTGACGATCGACCCCGACCCCTGGGCGCGCATCGTCGGCAGTACCGACTGCGCCATGCGCAGCGAGCCGGTTGCGATCACGTCGAAGGCCATGGTGACCTGCTCGATCGAGTGCTTCTCGAGGGGCTCCCAGTCCGGATGGTAGTAGGCCGAGTTCACGAGGCCATCGATCCGGCCCCACTTGTCGAGAGCGGCCCTGGCGGTCGCCTGGCAGTCCTCCATCCTGGAGACGTCACAGGCTACGGCAATCGCCTCGCCCCCGTTCGCGGTGATCTCGGCAATGATGGCATCGATGCGCTCCTGCGAACGCGCCGTGACGACGACCTTCGCACCTTCCGCCGCTGCCCCGTGGCACATCGCCTGACCCATGCCTGGGCCTGCTCCGGTGATGATGACGACCTTGTCTTTGAGTATCATGCTGCCTCTGCTCTCTCTCCGGCAATCTCGGCCACGGCACGTGCCGCGCCCCAGATTGCGCCTTCAATATAGCCAACGCCGCCGGCATCGCCGATGACGTGAACGTGGTGTCCGACCGCACGCAGTTCGTCGGCCAGTGCCGTGTCGCCGTGCGCTCCCTTGGCGACGATGACGGTGTCGCAGGTGGCCTGTTGCGCTGCTCCTTCGGCATCGGTCCAGGTCACCGCCTTTGCGCCGATCGCGATGTCCTTCGCTCCGGGCGCGAGGCGGACGCCGTGCTCTTCCAGTTCCTGAAGCAGGCGCATCCGGCGAAGCAGGGTCAGCCCGGCTCCGAAGCGCGGCGCCTCGTCGACGACTGTCACTTCGCGCCCGCGCTCTTGGAGGAACTCGGCCAGTTCGACGCCGACCAGTTCGCCGCCGATGATGACGACCTTGTCGCCAAGCGGCATCCACGCATGGGTTGCCTTGCGCACGACATCGAGATTGGCCGTTGCCCCGGTCGCAGCGCCCACCTTGGTCGCAATCCGCGTGAACAGACCGGTCTTGCGCTTGAGGTCGCCCGAAGTGTCGCCGAACATCATGCGGCGCAGGTCGTCTCCGGAAAGCACATGGTCCTGCTCCGCACCGGGAATGGCCGGCATGTCCCGCACGGCGCCTGTGGCTACGATAACCGCGTCAGGCTTGAGCGATGCGAGCAGGGCAGGGGTGGCCTTCGTATTGAGACGCACATCCGCGCCCGAGTTCTCGACTTCGCGGATCAGCCATTTCAGCAGGCGCTCGTTGGGTTCGTAGGCCAGCCCGGCAAACCGCAAGGTGCCGCCAAGCCGCTCGCCGCTCTCGATAAGTGTGACCTTGTGGCCGAGTGCCCTCAGCCGCCGCGTCGATTCCATGCCGCCGGGGCCGCCGCCGATGACCACGACATGATCCGGCGTGGATGCGGGGGGAGGGGCGGGTTCGAACTCGCGCCCGCATTCGGGCCTCACCGCGCAGCGCGTATCGACGCCCATGTAGATCGCGCTGATGCAGGTGTAGCAGTAGACGCAGGGGCGGATCTCGTCGCGCTTGCCCTCGGCCAACTTGCGCGGCAGGTGCGGATCGGCCAGCAGCTTGCGGCCCATCGAGATGAAATCGGTCTCGCCGTCGCCGATTGCGCGGTCCCCTCGCTCCGGCTCGACCCGGCCGGACCCGATCACCGGGATCGTGACGGCGCGCTTGATCTCGGCCACGCCGGGCAGGTTCAGGCCAGCTTCGTGCGGCGTATGCGACTGGGTGTGCAGCTTGGCCTGTCCGGTTTCATGCGCGGCACTGCAAGTGATCGCATCGACACCGGCCTCTTCGACCAGCTTCGCGTTGAAGACGGCATCCTCGATAGTGAGGCCACCTTCGCGCCCTTCTTCCCGAAGGTCGAGCTTCGTCCAGATCGGGAAATCGGGGCCGACCACGCGGCGCACTTCGGCGATGATTTCGCGCAGCAGGCGCGCGCGGTTCTCGCGGCTTCCTCCATAGCCATCGGTGCGGGTATTGCTCGCCGGAGAAAGGAAGGACTGGATGAGATAGCCATGTGCCGCGTGTATCTCGATGCCGTCGAAACCCGCTTCGACAGCCCGTCTCGCACCTTCGCCGAACTGGCGGACGACGAGGTCGATGTCTTCCTGCTCGACAATCTTGAGCTCGGGCATCTTGTAGCCAGCCATTCCCGCCAGCTCTTCCATCAGGAAATACTGCGTGAAATCGCCGCGCGGGGGCGGCGGAACCGAAGGCACCCACAATGGCAAGTCCCACTGCTGCGCCGAATAGCCAGCGACCTGCCCACCGTGATGCAGCTGCGCCGCCACCTTGGCACCGTGTGCGTGGAGCCTGTCCGTCAGCCTTTTCAGGCCGGGAATGAAGCGATCCTCGGAGATCGCCACTTGCTGCCACTGCACGCAACCGACCGGCCAGGCGACCGATGTGACGCCAAGAATGATGAGCCCGACGCCGCCCTTTGCCTGTTCCTCGTGATAGGCGATGATGCGTTCGCCAACCGAGCCGTCTTCTTCGGCCATGGATACGCCCATCGCAGTCGTCGCGATGCGGTTGCGTATCTCCATCGTGCCGATGCGGCCGGGAGAAAGCAGGTGCGGGAATGAGTTCGAGGTCACTGGATCGCTCCCATCCTAGAACTTGCCGATCACCGCGTCGGCGAACATCTTCATGATGTCGAGCTTTTCCTGGAGCGGCTGGCTGTCCAGCTCGTTCACATAGGGATCGCGGAAGCCGGTGATGAAATCGGTCACACCCAGTTCGACATATTCGGAAAACAACTCGGGCGTGATGTCGGGCATGAAGGGCGCGAAAATGCGGAACGGCTTGTCCAGCGTGCCCAGCTCTTCGCGATACTTGCGGATCGACTGGGCGATAGGTCGCACCACGTCGATACCGCCGCCTGCGACGAGGAATCCGTCGTGGCTGGCCGAGCGCTTGAATGCCTGTTCCGAGTGACCGCCGATCAGGATCGGCAGAGGCTTCGACGGTACCGGATTGAGCTTGATCGGTGGCAGGTCGTAGAATTCGCCGTGATATTCGAAATAGCCGCCCGCGCTCAGGCCTTTGACGATATCGATGCATTCGTCGAAGCGTTTGCCCCGCTTTTCGTAAGGCAGGCCCATGATCTCGTAGTCCTCGGGCCAGACGCTGAGCCCCACGCCGAAATTAAAGCGGTCGTGTGTGAGCGCGGCTAGCGAGGAAGCCAGCTTGGCGGAATAGACGGGAGGACGGATCGGCAGCTTCACGACATTCGTGGTGAGTTCGAGCTTCTCGGTGACCGCACCCATGGCTGCGGCCAGCACGAAACTTTCGATGAAGGGCTTGTTTTCGAGGAAATCCCGGCTGCCGTCCGAATTATAGCTGTACTTGGTGTCAGAATGCTGCGGATAGCAAATGCTGTCCGGAATGAGAGTGCCCGAATAACCGTTCGCTTCCGCCGCCTTGGCAAGCGGGATGAAATAGTCGGGATTGGTCATTGCCTCGGCAAAGTGAAAGCGCACGGTTTTTCCTTTCATTCGGAGCAAGTGGCGGCGCCAGGCTTATTGCCCAACGCCACCGTCTCACCACTTCAGCTTCGTCAGAAGGCGATTTCCGCCTCGATCCCGAAGGTCGCGGGGTCTCCATAGATCGCTGTGCCGAAGCCAAGCTGGCCAAGGTCGACCGAGCGGGACAGGTATTCCTTGTCGAAGATGTTCTTGCCCCACAGCTGCACGGCAAGCTTGTTCCCGTTGCCGATCTCGATCTCGCTGACGCGAAGCTGGGCGTTGAACAGGCTGCGCGCCCCGCTGCTCGTTTCGGCCTGGAACGGCGCGGTCAGCGGATTGGGGAACAGCGCCTGCTTCGACGTATAGGTCCAGCCAAGCCGGGCTGTGAGCCGAGTGTCGCCGGACCCGATCGTGTCTGACCAGGCAATGGAGGCGGCGCCGGTATATTTCGGCGCAAGCCCCGGCGTCACGACCGAAGCGATGTTGCGCAGGTCGCCGTTGATGTCGGCTGCCGGGAGCTGCTTGACCTTGATGTCGAGGTAACCGAACGACCCTTCGAGCAGCAGGGCATCAGTCAGATTGACCGCCGCTTCGGCTTCGAAGCCGGTGTAGGTGGTCTTGCCGGCATTGACGACCTGCGTGCCAAAGCTGCCTCCGCCCACGATCGGGATCGGCACGGTGACTTGCTGGTCCTTGTAGATGTTGTGGAACGCAGCGAGGTTAAGCCGCGCACGACCGAAGTCGAACTTGGCACCGACTTCATAGGCGTCGATCTTTTCCTCGTTGAACGGGATCAGCGCAATCTCCTCGTTGACGTCAGGCGTTGCCGGATTGTCCTGCTGCGTCGATTGCCGTGCGTTGAAGCCGCCCGAGCGATAGCCGCGCGCCGCCTTGGCATAGAGGTTGATGCGGTTGGTCGGCTGGTAGTCCAGTGTGATGTGACCCGTCGGCTGCGAGAACTTGGCCGATCGCTTGTTGAGGGCGAGGTCGACTGCGCTGGTGTAAGGCGTCGCGCCGTTCTGGAAGCGTTCGAACTCCTTCTTGTCCCAGGAGTAGCGCAGACCCACGGTTACGCCGAAAGGAGAATCGGCGCCTCCCGGCCGGTATGTGCCTTGGCCATAGATCGCGTAGGACTCGCCCCTGGCGAAGTAGCCGAGCGTCGATTGCTGCGGAATGATCCGGTAGCGGGCCGGATTGGCAGCACGGAACGCAGCTCCAAGCGGCCCGAAGCTCGCATCGGTGAAAACGGCCAGATTGGTATCGAGCACAAAGCCGAAATTCTGCGGATTGAGCTCGTAGCCACTCTCCTTGAAATAGAAGCCGCCGAGCACCCATTCGAACGAAGAGCCAGTCCCGCCGACAATTTCGAGTTCCTGGCTGAACTGCTTCTGGCGTCGCGTATTCTGCGCGTTGAACAGGCCTTGCACTACTTCCGGTACCGGCGTCGCCGCGATGAACGGCGCGAAAGCGGCCTGTGCGGGAGGCAGAACGAAGCCGATCAGACTTTCGGGCATGCCGTTGAACAAGGTGGCTTGCGAGAACAGAGGTCCTTTCAGAGTTCCCATGCCGTCAAGATCGGTGCCGTAGATCCTGTTCTTCCACCAGCGGAAGGCGGTGGTCGAGCGGATCAGGATAGAGTCTCCTGTCCATTCCAGCCGGGTCATATTGCCGTAGACCTGATCCAGAGCCAGCCCGTTGGACTCGCTGCAAACCTTGTCAAGCCGCTTGAGGCTGATCGAGGCGACTGGCTGCGAACATTGCGATTCGAGCACGGTCGCTTCGTTCAGATAGCCCAGCACATTGGCGGGCTGGACCTGGGCGAAGGTGTAGCCGCCGATGGTCACGTTCGGGCGGAAGGTGCCGTCGCCTACCGCCGCAAGCTGGTTGTAAGGTGCGCCGCCCTTGGTCTGGGTCCAGTCGAACACGTTGGTGAGCAGCAGGTTGTCGGCAATGTCGGCCTCAAGAGCGACACGCACGCTGTGCGTCTTGTAGCTGCCGGGATCCTTGCTGTCGTCCGGCTCGAGCAGGTTGTCGAGGATGCCGTCGCGTGCCTTGTAGAGATAGCCAGCCGAAATCCGCACGCCGCCCCGGTCGCCGGTATTGAACGAGAGGCGGGCAAGCTGGCTGTTGTAGTTCCCGTAGCCGAACTTGAGTTTCAGGTTGGCGTCGTCTGTCGGGCGCTTGGTGATGTAGTTGATCGCGCCGCCCGTCGTGTTGCGACCGAAAAGTGTGCCCTGCGGACCGCGCAGCACCTCGATGCGCTCGATCTCGCCGATCTCGAAAGACGCAGCGGCAGCACGCGCCAGATAGACGCCGT
The DNA here is from genome assembly GCA_020446505.1 of Novosphingobium sp. Classification (GTDB taxonomy): domain Bacteria; phylum Pseudomonadota; class Alphaproteobacteria; order Sphingomonadales; family Sphingomonadaceae; genus Novosphingobium. The sequence continues at coordinate 21,889 of JAGREN010000059.1, forward strand.
CGAGGTAGAGGCCGATCGGCGAATCGAAGCCCTGCGTCTCGTCGCCGGGGGTCGGAATGCCGCGGATCGTCACCACTGCGGCGGTGGCGTTCGTGGTCGCTCCGCTGACCGTGACGTTCGGCGCGACGGCGGAAAGATCCTTGGTTTCGCTGATCCCTCGAAGTTCGACTTCCTGGGCGGAGACGGCCGTGATCGCGATAGGCGTTTCCTGCAGCGTCTGTTCGCGCTTGTTGGCAGAAACGATGATGACGTTGGAATCCTCGTAGGCTCCCTGCGGTGTGCTGGATTGCGCCAAGGCAGGTGTCGCGCAAATCGCCAGCGTGCTCGCGCCGAGCAGGCAGAATCGTCTCGTGGTTTTTCCAGTCATTTCGTCCCTCTCCATTTGATATTTTCGTTATTTCAATGGCTCTGCTACGTCATTTTATGGCAGCATCGAGGGAATCTGCAATCAGTTGCAGGGTAATCCATAATTATGCGGAAATCGGCTTATCCCATTGATTTTCGCATCTCGTCCCACTCGTTCCACAGGCGGCCGCGCATTTCCGGTGCGGCTATGGCGACCAGAGCGTCGGCCCGCGCATCGATGCCCTTGTCGCGCAGTTCGGCCACGCCGTATTCCGTAACGACCGTGTCGACATCGCTGCGCGCGATGCTGGCTGTCGGGCGATCAAGCCGGGCCACGATGCGTGATAGACTGCCGCCTTTGGCAGTAGCGGGGAGGGCGATGATCGAGCGCCCGCCATCGGAGGCCGTGGCTGCTCTCATGAAGTCAGGCCCACCGCCGACCCCGCTGCCGAGACGGGATCCCTGCCATTCGACATTGACCTGGCCGAACAGGTCCACTTCGAGGGCGCCATTGATGCTGGTGAGCCGGGGCAGGGCGGACAATGCGCAGTGATCGTGCGTCTCGAGCGTGGTCGAAAACCGGACGTGGCCGGTTTCGGCGAGCCAGTCGTAAAACTCGCGTTGCCCCAGCGCAATGCCGGCCAGATGGTCAGCGCCGCTCGCTAGCGCGCCTGCCTCGGCAAGCGTTCGAAATCCGGGCGTTACGAGGCCCGAGCGAAGGACCAGTCCGCGATGGCTGGACAGGTGGTTCCAGATCGCTCCCGGCGCGCCGCCGATCCCGGCCTGCACATGCGCACCTTCGGGAACCAGCGGAGCGATCCGCGCGGCAATGGCCTCGGCTGTTACTCCCGCCGGGCGCTCGTCCACTTCGACGAGCGGGCTGTCGAGAGTGATCGTTGCATCTGCTTGCGCGATGGGCAGGGATAGTGCGCCCGCAATTGTCGGCATGGCCGGGTTGACCACGGCGACCCTCCGGCGCGCATTCTTCCAGGCGAGCGTGACGAAATCGCTGGAGATGCCCAGCGAAGCGCGCCCCTGTGCGTCAGGCGGAGCGACATGGGCGAGGGCGAGATCGAAGTGCTGCGAGGCGATATGTCGGGCCGCGCCGTGATAGGAGAGCGGCATGAGCGAAACACGGCGCTCCGCAAAGCTGCGTGCCATGACTGCCGGTAGCATGAAGGTCTTAACGCAGGTCGTTTCAGTGAGCCCGGTATAGTCCAGCGTCTCGTTGATGCCGGGCACAAGGCAGCTCGTAAATTCAACGCCTGCGGCCTGCTCGGGCTTCCCGGCAAGAGCTTCGGCAAGGGCCAGGATTTCTCCGCTGGCGCCGGGCAGATAGACCGATGCGCCGGGACGTAGTTCCTCAAGCAGGGCATCGATGCCCTCGCGTTCCTCCATTGCCGCAACGTTCCCTTTCGCCCGTTTCAGGTATGCACTTGCGCGAAATGGCCTGTCCTGCAAGCTGCGGGTTTGACAGCAGCAGGCCAATTCGCTCTCACGCAGGCGAAGGAGAGGCACATATGGGCGCGACGGCGCTGGTGATTGGCGGTTCCGGGCCGACCGGACCGTTCATTGTCGAAGAACTGCGCGCGCGTGGCTTCAGGGTCAGCGTCCTCAATCGCGGCGTGCACCCTTATCCTTTTCCGGACGACGTGGAGCGCATCGTGGGCGATCCCCACTTTGCCGAACAGATGCAGGCGGCCGTGGAAGGGCGGACTTTCGATGTCACCGTGGCAACCTACGGGCGGCTGCGAGTTACGTCTCAGGTCATGGCCGGGCAGACCGGTCACTTCATCGGCGTAGGCGGCTGCGTTGGATATCGCGGTTTTGTCGACCCGCGAGAGAACTTCCCGACCGGCTTGATGCTGCCGGTACGCGAGGACGCGCAAATGGCCGAGGCAGGCGATCACGAGTTCGAACAACAGGTGGCCCGTGCCGAGGCGTCACTGTTCAATGCCATCCCCGGAGCAACCTTGTTCCGGTATCCCTATGTCTACGGACCTCGGCAGGTTACGCCGCGCGAATGGTCGCTGGTGCGCAGGGTCTTGGATGGCCGGCGTTCCATCGTGGTGATGCACGGCGGCATGACTATTTTCTCGCACATCTATTCGGAAAATGCGGCCCACGCGCTGCTGCTGGCTGTCGACCGGCCCGAAGTGGCTGCTGGAAAGGCTTACAATTGCGCCGACGACCAGCAGGTCGAACAACGGCAACTCATAGAGATCGGTGCGCGCGCGCTGGGCGTGGAGATGGAGCTGATCTCGATTCCGCAGGTGGAGCAAGCGCAGCGCGCATTGATCCAGCCCGTTCCCTATCACTTCATGGGCGACGTTACCGCGATCCGCACCGAGCTTGGCTACCGGGATATCGTTTCAGCGCCGGAGGCGATTGCCCGCACGGTCCTGTGGTATCGCGACAATCCGCTGGAATACGGCGGCGAATATGAGCAGCGCCGCAAGGACGTGTTCGACTATGAAGCAGAGGACAAGCTGATTGCGATCTACCGCGATTACGTCGCGGCGGTCGAAGCCGTGGAGTTCCGGCCACTCCATGAGAACTACGCGCACCATCCCTACGCGCATCCCAAGCAGCATCGACAGGGTCGCGACGAGCGGGGGCGCTGATCTCTAGGGGACCATGTCGGCGGCCAGCGTCCGTCCGCAGCGCCAGAACAGCCAGGCCGTCACGAAGCCGATCATCGACAGGCTCACCAGTGCCCAACGCAGTCCTTCGCCAGCTCCCATGCTCGCTCCCAGCACGTCGGAGATGATACCGACGCCGAGCGGGGCAAGGCCGAGGCCGAACAGGTTCGACAGGAACAGCAGCAGTGCCGAATTGGTCGCGCGCATGTTGCCGGGCGAAATGGAATAGGCAGCGGCAAAGGCCGGGCCATACCAGATCGAGGCGATGAAACCGTGGATCCCGATCAGCACCAGTGACAGGACGACGCTGTCGACCAGTGTGCCCGTCACGAATACCGGGATGGCGGCAATCGCGGCGATCGCAGGGATCCGGACGTAATTGCGCACGTCGCGAGCGCCGTAGCGGTCAGCCATCACTCCGCCGAACCAGACGCCGAGCGCCCCGCTCAGCCCGTTGGTGATGCCCAGCACGATGCCGAGCAGCCCGATGGCGCCCAGATCGTAGCCGAACTTCGCACCCAGGCTTGTCGCTGCCGCTTCGAGTTCCTGGCTGTGATTGCGCAGGTAGAACGAGGCGAGGAACGGCGCATAACCGAGCTGAATGAACACCTTCAGCACCTGCGCCACTGCCATGAACCGATAGGACTCCTTCGACCACAGGTACTTCAACGTGGCGATGAGGCTTGGTGTCGCCTGTCGCACGCGATCTGCCTCCTCGGCAAATTTCTTGCGCGGCTCGACGAGGGTGAAAGCGGCGAGGACGGCAAAGGCGAGGCCAGGCGCGCCCGCCACCAGAAACGCGGTCCGCCAGCCATAGGCGTCGGCCACGAGGCCGCCGAATGCCATGCCCAGGAGGCCGCCGATCGGCGGGCCGAGTCCGTAGAAGGCGAGGGCAGAGCTGCGCTTTTCGGGCGGCGCATAGTCCATGATGAGCGAATGTGCGGGCGGTGTGCAGCCTGCCTCGCCAACACCGACGCCCACGCGGGCGAGGGCAAGCTGGGTGAAGTTGGTGACATAGGCGCAGACGACGGTGAAAACACTCCACACCCCGGTGGCGGAAGCGATGATGAGCGGGCGATTGCTGCGTTCGGCAAGACGTGCGATCGGCAGGCCGAGGAAGGTATAGAGCAGGCCGAATGCGAGGCCGCTGAGTAGTCCGAGTTGCCAGTCCGCCAGTTCAAGCTCCTGCTTGATCGGCTCGCCGAGAATGTAGACGACCTGCCGGTCCAGATAGTTGATGATGGCGATCATCAGCAGCAAAGACATGGCGTAACGCCGGTATGCGGCGCTGAGCGCAGGCGGCACTGGCTGAGGCACGCCTGCTTCCTCGATAGTGGTCGTGCTGGTTTCCATTCTCTCTCGCCGGTATCCTGTGCGCAGATTGGGATGCGCCATTTCGTTCCGTAGAACGCACAACACGGAACACGCCGGGAAAGCAATAGAATTAGGTCTATTCCATCTGCCTCACCGAGCGAGCGCCTTTGCGTTGACAAGGAAGCGTGGCCGCAACATTCTGACTAACTGAGCACTAGAAAAAATACCGAGTCGTATCATAGCGCGTCGCGATGCGAGCGGAGAGAGGACCAGCATGAACGAGATGACCAAGATTGCCGCAGTCGATGTGACCACCGCCCCCATTTCGGCGGATTCGCACATCGTCGAGCCGCCGCACTGTTACGTCGATTTCATCGACCCGGCCTTTCGCGATCGCGCGCCGCGTGTCGTCGAACATGCCGAGAGCGGCGGTGACAAGTATTTCATCGAGGGCTTCCCGAACCTCGTCGGCCTCAATTCGCTGGCGGCCGCAGGCAAGGCACCCGAGGAAATCCGCGTCGAGGGCGACAAGTTCTCCGAACTGCATCGCAGCGGCTGGGATCCCAAGTTCCGGGTCGCCGACATGGAGCGCGACGGGGTTGCCGCCGAATTCATCTATCCGACCATCGGCATGCTGATCTGCAACCTGATGGATGCCGACTACAAGAACGCCTGCATGGTGGCCTACAACCGCTGGCTCGAAACCTACGTCGCCGAGGCGCCGGACCGGATTTACGGCTTGGGGCAGACCGCCGTCCGTTCGGTCGAGGAAGCGATCGAGGATTTCCGCAGGATCAAGGATATGGGTTTCAAGGGCGTGATGATGCCCGGCTACCCGTCCACCGAGTTCGACTATGACGATCACCGGTTCGATCCGCTGTGGCAGGCCTCGGTCGAGATGGAACTGCCGCTCAGCTTTCATATCCTGACGGCGCGAACCGACACGGGATTTGGCGTGCGCGGCCCGAAGATCAATTTCTTCCAGGCTATCATCCGCGGCTGTCAGGATATCATCGGCACCTTCATCTATTCGGGTGTGTTCGACCGCAATCCCGATTTCAAACTTGTCTGTGTCGAGGCGGACGCGGGCTGGGCGCCGCACTTCATGTATCGCATGGACCACGCCTATGAGCGGCACCGGTACTGGCAGAAGTGCGATGAACTCTCGAAGATGCCGAGCGAGTTCTTCAAGGAGAATGTCTACCTCACTTTCCAGGACGACTACACCGCGCTGCGCAACGTCGACCAGATGAACCCGCGCCGCCTGATGTGGGCAAGCGACTTCCCGCATTCGGATTCGACCTGGCCGTGGAGTCAGGACGTGATCGCGGACCAGTTTGCCGGACTGACCGAGGACCAGAAGCGCTGGATCCTGCGCGACAACGTGCGCGAACTCTACAAGCTCGATTGAGGCGACCTGACCGAAGATTGCATTCGGTCAATCGACGGTTGGCGAGTGGCCGACATACGGTGTAACACGCCCCGTGCAGCAGGGCGGTTTTGCGCCGCGTGAGAGGAATTCGAGAATGAACAAGCCGCAGGACACTTTTCGGGCGGATATATTCGTTCCGGCAGATCGCTGGACGAGCCCGGAGCGCGATGCCGCCGAGCGAGAGAAGCTGTTCCCCAAGACCTGGCAAATGGTTTGCCGTGAAGACCGGCTCGAGTCTGTCGGCAGCTTCGTAGCCCACGATATCATCGACGATCCGATACTTGTCATTCGCACGGGCACTGGACCGGATGACCTCTCGGCCATCTACAATGTCTGTCAGCATCGCGGCCGTCGTCTTGTCGACCGCAGTCACGGAATTCTCGGTCACGAGATAGCCTGTCGGTTCCACGGTTGGCGGTTCGGATGGGATGGATCGCTGAAAGGCGCCACTGACGAAGCGGATTGGGACAGATGCCCGTCGTTCGACAAGAAGGCTCTCTCCATCCCACAGATCAAGGTTGGTCGCTGGGGCGGGTTCGTGTTCGTGAATCTCGATCCGGACTGCGAACCGCTGGAAAGCTGGATCGCCCCCGTGGCGGAAATCCTCGATCCGTTTCATCTCGAAGATTGCAAGCCCCGTTTCTGGGCCACCATCCACGCGCCGGTGAACTGGAAGGTCTATATCGAGGCGTTCAACGAAGGGTACCATGCCGGCGAGACGCACAAGCTCGGCATCAACTATCGTGGCGGGACGTCTCCCGGATTTGCAGCCGGCCCGCACGGCATGTTCTTCTCGGAAGGCGGCGGCTTCTCCGAATACAAGGTGCGCGGTGCAAATGCCTGGAAAACGCCCGAGACTTTCCAGGAACACCTCTGGGCCAACATGGCGCATCAGTACGATACGCTGTTCGCCCTGACGCTCGATCCGACCATGAAGGCAGCCGATGCAATCAGGGAACTTCCGGCCGGTACCTCACCGGAGGAGATCATGGGTGTTTTCTATTCGCGCACTGTTGAAGAGACCGAGAAATCAGGCGCGAAGTTCCCTCGAGACCTGACTCTCGAGGCGATGGCCCGGGCCGGGACTGACTGGCACATTTTCCCGAACATGATCATCCTGCCTTCACTGGACGGCGCACTTGTCTATCGGGCGCTGCCCGATCCGAAGGACCGCGACAAATCGTTTGTCGATGTCTGGTCGCTCGGACGATATCCGGACGACTACGTCGGCCCCAAGGAACCCGACAGCTTCAAGGACTTCGAATCGTTCCGCGGAAACAATCCGTTTCTAGAGGAGGACTTCGACAACATGGGGGCTGTCAATTCGGGCATGAAATCGCGTGGCTTCAAAGGCGCGACTTTCAATCCGAGCCAGGAAGCGCAGATTCGCCATTTTCACGCCATGCTCGACAAATGGTGCGGCACGCCCTGACGGCATCAGGTTCATTTATCAGCGTCAAGGGAGAGGGCGTGAAGGATTTTTCAGGACGTATTGCGGTCGTAACCGGCGGCGGCTCAGGCATTGGGCGCGAACTGGTGCGCCTACTCGTCGCCGAGGGTTGCCACGTTGCCATTGCCGACGTTTCGCCAGCCGGAATGGCGGAAACCGAGCGGCTGTGTCGCGAAGACGGCATGCCGCAAGGAACCCGCATCGTCTCGATCGTTACCGATGTATCCCAGGAAGATCAGCTTGAAGCCTTGCGCGAGCAAGTGGCGCGCGAGTTTGGCACCGATCACGTCAACCTGCTTATCAACAACGCCGGGATCGGCGCGGGCGCGTCGATGTTCGTTTCCAGCCGCGAGGAATGGGAGCGGACGTTCTCGATCACCTTTGGCGGAGTCTATCTCGGCACGCGGGTTTTCCTGCCCGCAGTGGTCGCCTCGGACGAGGGCTGGATCGTCAACGTGTCGAGCGTGAACGGTTTCTGGGCGACGCCGGGCGGCGGAAACCCCAACTCCGCCTATTCGACAGCCAAGTTCGCGGTGAAGGGCTTCACCGAGTCGTTGCTTTGCGACCTGCGCGTAAACGCACCGCACGTCGGCTGCTCGCTGGTTATGCCGGGATTCATCGGGACCGACATCATCGCCAATTCCTACCGTATTTCGGTGGGTCGGGACGACGCGGAGGCTCCGAGCGCCAGCGAACTGGCCGTGATGCGCGCACGAATCGCCAAGCGCGGTATGGACGAGGCGGCGATGAGCGACGCACAGGTTCTGGAACTCGAGACCAGGATGTCCGACGGTTATCGCATGACCGCGCCAACCACGGCAGCCGAGGCAGCGAAGATCATCCTGGACGGGGTGAGGGCGGGCGAATGGCGCATCCTCGTTGGCGAAGATGCGCACGAGCTGGACGCAAAAGTGCGGGCGAACCCGGAGGCGGCCTACGATCCGGACTTCTTCGTCCTGTTCGGAACGCCTGAACTGGTTGGCCAGCGGGCAAAGTGACGGCTTCCACGCCACTTGTCATCGTTGCCTCGATCAACGGCGACCGATCCAAGGAAGACAACCCCAACGTCCCGCGCAGCGATGCGGAAATCGTCGAATGCGCGCTGGCCTGCTATGATGCGGGCTCCGCTATCGTTCACGCCCATCCTCCCAGCCGGGCCGCGACCGGAACAGAAGCGGCAGACGATTATCTCAAGGCCTGGGCTCCGATCCGCGAGGCGCGGCCCGGAGGAATCTGGTATCCTACGCTGACCAGGGAACTGGGAGGCGAGATCACCCATATCCTTGCGCTCGATGACAGGATCGGGATGCACTTCGGTTGCGTCGATCCAGGTGGAGTGCCTTTTGCGCGACTGGACGCCCAAGGCATTCCGAAGGGCTATTTCTACACCAATTCGCTGGATTCGATCTCTGCCGATTTCACTGCCCTGCGTGAGCGCAAACTGGGCGTACAGCTCGCCATTTTCGAGCCGCACTACCTGCGAATCGTATTGGCGTTTCAGGCCGCCGGAGCCTTGCCGGACGGGGCGGTCCTCAATCTCTACTTCAGCGGAAGGCACGGGGTTTTCGGGCCGAATTCGATGCCGTTCGGGCTGCCGCCGACCGAAACTGGTCTCAAGGCCTACCTTGAGCTGATCGAAGGCTCCGGCCTGCCCTGGACGGTTTCGGTATGGGGCGGCGATATCTTCGACACGTCGCTCCCCGAGCTGGCCATTGCGCTGGGCGGGCATGTGATGGTCGGCCTCGAGCCCTATTTCCACCCCGAGCGGACACCGACCAATGCGCAGCTTGTCGAGCGCGCCGTGGAACTCGCAAGGCAGGCAGGGCGCCCGGTCGCCAATCGCGATGAGGCACTCGGAGTGCTTCGCTGCCCGCGTCGCGATTGAGGGACTGGCGCACCGCTCGCGATAGGGTAAGCTGCATGCAAGACGATAACGGGAGAGCAGACGATGGCACGCAAGAAGCCACTGGTGATTACAGCCTCGATCAATGGTGAGCGCACCAAGGAGCAGAATCCGCACAGCCCTCGGACTTACGACGAGATCGTCGAGACGGCGCTGTCAAGTTACGAAGCGGGAGCTTCGATCATCCACGCCCATGCCACGAACATGGGGCTTGTCGCAGAGGAAGCGGCAGAGGATTACCTGAAATCCTGGCGCCGGGTTCTGGAGAAGCGGCCGGGCTCGCTGTGGTATCCCACGCTGACCCGCGAACTCGGCGGCGAAGTGCGGCATATCCTCACCATCGACGACGAGGTCGGCATCGAGTTCGGTTGCGTCGATCCTGGCACGGTGCCTTTCGCCAATCTCGACGAGGAAGGCCTGCCGGTCGGTCGCTACTACGCCAATTCGCTCGAATCGATCCGCGCCGACTTCGCAACCTTCAAGGCGCGCGGCATTGGCCCGCAACTGGCGATCTACGAGCCGCACTATCTGCGCATCGTTCTGGCTTTCCACGCGGCAGGTGCACTGCCGGAAGGGACGGTCCTCAATTTCTATTTCGGTGGAGACTATGGCCTCGGCGGCGTGCGTTCGATGCCGTTCGGCCTGAGGCCGACCGAGGCCGGGCTGCAGGCCTATCTCGACATTCTCGGAGACGTCGACCTGCCGTGGACGGTGTCGGTGTGGGGCGGCGACATCTTCGACAGCAATCTGCCGCAGCTTGCGATCGAGCGCGGGGGGCATGTGATGGTCGGCATCGAGCCCTATTTCCATCCCGAGCGTGCGCTCAGCAACGAGGAAATGATCGGCCGCGTTGCCGAGATGGCCAAGGCGGCAGGCGTGCCGCTCGCGGGACGGGAAGAGACGCTCGAAACGTTCCGCTCGCCGCGTCGGCAGGGAGCAAGCGTGCCGGCGTGACAAGACTTTGAACGGAGAGAGACGATGACGGCAATCGACAAGTCGCTGGTATTCAAGGACACCGATAGCCCGTTCGGTGGGCGCAAGGTGGTCGACGTCGATACGCATCTGACCGAGCCACATGACCTGTGGACGAGCCGCGCCCCTGCGTCACTCAAGGACCGGGTGCCGCAGGTAAAGATGATCGACGGCAAGCGGTCCTGGGTCATCGACGGCGATGTCGTGATCGGAGAAGGCGCCAACCCTTCGAGCACCGTCAAGCCCGACGGAACCAAGTGGCCCGGCCTTGAATTCATGTCCAAGGGCATCGAGGATTGCCACCCAGCGTCCTATTCGACCAGGGAGCGCGTCGAACTGATGGACGCGATGGGGGTGTCGGCGCAGATCGTCTATCCCAACATCCTCGGGTTCGGCGGCCAGCACACTGCCAAGGTCGATCACGAGTTGCGCGCGGCCTGCGTGCGCATCTTCAACGATGCCATGGCTGAAATGCAGGAGGAAAGCGGCCAGCGCATTTTCCCGATGGCCATGCTGCCGTGGTGGGACGCGAAGGAATCCGCAAAGGAAATCGAACGCTGCCACGGCCTTGGCCTGCGCGGCCTCAACATCAACTCCGATCCGCAGACCCACAAGGGTCTCGACGGCCAGCAACTTCCCAGCCTCGCCAGCCCGAAATGGGATCCGATGTGGGATGCAGCGACCTCCTTCGACTTGCCGATCAACTTCCACATCGGCGCAAGCGACAAGATGATGGACTGGTTCGGCGATCAGGCGTGGCCCGACATGGACTTCGACCTGCGCATGGGGCTGGGCGGCGCCATGCTGTTCGTCAACAACGGTAGGGTCATGGCGAACCTGATCTATTCGGGGCTGCTCGATCGCTATGAGAAGCTGACTTTCGTCTCGGTCGAGAGCGGGCTTGGCTGGATACCCTTCACGCTCGAAGCCCTCGACATGGAGTACATGGAAGTCGGTCTGAATGCCGGCAAGCTGCGCAGGATGCCGTCCGAGTATTACGCCACCAATTTCCTCTCGACCTTCTGGTTCGAACGTCGCGACCTTTCGCACACGATCAGGAAGCTCGGCGCGGAAACCGTGATGTTCGAAACCGATTTCCCCCATCCGATCTGCCTCTACCCGATCGACGACGTCGACGGCGCAATGGGTGGGTTGTCTGAGGAAGAAAAAGTCAAAGTGCTCTCGGGCAATGCCGAGCGGGTTTACAACCTGCCGGTCTGAGCCAGTCGAATTGCAAGGAACCGTGCCATGACTGCCATAGATAAATCCCTTATTTTCAAGAACACGGATAATCCGTTCGGAGGACGCAAGGTGGTCGATGTCGACACCCATCTCTCCGAACCGCACGATCTATGGACCAGCCGCGCCCCGGCTTCGCTCAGGGATCGCGTGCCGCAGGTGAAGACCATCAACGGCATGCGATCCTGGGTGATCGATGGCGATGTCGTGATCGGCATGAACGCCAGTCCGTCGAGTACCATCGACAAGATCGGCAGGAAGCTGCTGGGGACCGATTTCTTCGGCATCCAGATCGAGGATGTCCACGCCGCGTCCTACAGCACGCAGGACCGGGTCGCGATGATGGATGCTTGCGGCATCGCGGCGCAGATCGTCTATCCCAACATTCTCGGCTTCGGTGGGCAGAACGCGGCAAAGGTCGATCCGGAACTGCGCCTTGCCTGCATGCAGATATACAACGATGCGATGGCCGAAATGCAGCAGGACAGCGGCGAACGCATCTTCCCGATGATGCTGCTGCCCTGGTGGGATTGCGCGCAGTCCGTCGCCGAAATCGAACGCTGTCACAAAATGGGCCTGCGTGGCATCAACATCAATTCCGACCCGCACAATCACGTCGGTCTCGACGGTGAGCCATTGCCCAATCTCGGCAGCGAACGCTGGAACCCGATGTGGGAGGTTTGCGAGGCGCTCAACCTGCCAGTCAACTTCCACATCGGCGCGAGCGACCAGGTGATGGACTGGTTCGGCGATCAGGCATGGCCGGGTGTAGACAGGGACATTGCGCTCAGGATCGGCAGCACCATGATTTTCGTGAACAACGGGCGGGTGATGATAAATCTCATCATGTCGGGCCTGCTGGACCGCTACGAAAAGTTGCAGCTCGTCTCGGTCGAGAGCGGGCTTGGCTGGATACCCTTCACGCTCGAGGCACTTGATGCGCAATATTTCGAGGCGCATCCTTCATCGCGCAAGCTGCGCAAGCTGCCGTCAGAGTACTTCTCAAGCAATTTCCTGTCCTGTTTCTGGTTTGAGCGGAAGAACCTGTCGTGGACGATCAAGGAACTGGGCGTGCACACCGTCATGTTCGAGACGGATTTCCCGCACCCGACCTGCCTCTACCCGATCGACGACGTCGAGACAGCGATGGCCGACCTTACCGAAGAGGAAAAGAACCTCGTACTCTCGGGCAATGCCGAGCGGGTCTATAACCTGTCGCTGTAGGCACGGCAGGCAATTGCCCGGCTTCAGGGCATAGAGGAGAAAACGGATGGCCGAGGATGACTCAAGCGCTACCAAGGCGAGTGTAAACGACGCGCTGAACTACTGGATTGCCGAAGGATGGTCGCCGGGCGGGCATGTCCGCGAAGTCGACTACGAGGCCAACTCCCGTGGACGCGATCCCATGTTCGATGGCATCAGGATCGTCGATGTCGACACGCATTTCACCGAGCCGCCGGACCTTTTCAGCGTCAACGCTCCGGTGGGTCTGAAAGGCAAGCTGCCACGCGTTGAGCGCATCGACGGCTGCGACTACTGGATGGTGGGCGACAAGAACTTCGGATCGCTTGGCGGGAATGTCATCGCGAAGGATCACAACAAGCTGCTTGGCCGGCTTGCCTATCGTACCTACGACGAGATCGATCCCGGCTCCTACGATCTCAAGCCCCGGCTCAAGGCCATAGACGACATGGGGGTGTGGGCGCAGATCTGTTTCCAGAACGGTGGCGTCACGCAGGGCGGCTCGCTGGTCGCGCTGAACGATCCGGAACTGTCGAACACGATCCTGCGCATGTATAACGATGCATGCATCGACCGGATGCAGGAGTCGGGCGACCGTGTGAACTGCATGGCCTCGCTTCCCTACTGGGACAAGCCGGCAATGCTGGCAGAGCTTCGCAGGGTGATCGACGGCGGCATTCGCGGCATCGTGATGCCCGACCGGCCCGAACGCCTTTCGCAAGGCTATGTCGGCCCGGACGGCAAGGTCAGCCCGTTCTGGGAGGAATTCTTCGACATCTGCAATGCCGAGGGCATCCCGCTCGTCTATCATCTCAACGCTGCGCTCGACGCCAACTCGGCGATCTGGGACAACCTGGGCTTCGACCAGAAACTGCCGATCCATGCGCTGTTGCATCACGTAGGCTGCGCCGCGACCTTGTCGAACTATATCGTCTCCGGGCTCCTCGACACATACGAGAATCTCAAGATCGGGCTGATCGAAAGCGGTATCGGCTGGGTTCCGATCTGGCTCGAAGCGATGGATCACCAGCTCTTCGAATTCCGTACGCGTGAAAACCGGGGGCTGAAGAAAACATCCCGCGAATACTTCGCCAAGAACTTCTGGGTCAGCTTCTGGTTCGAGGACTATGCGCCAAAGCACATGCTGGAGGAAATCGGCGTCGATCGCGTGATGTTCGAGACCGACTATCCGCATCCGACCTCGCTCTATCCCGGCGTTCAGGACAAGCTGGTGGACGTCTTCAAGGACAAGGATCGCCACACGCGCGAACGCGTGCTTGAAAAGAACGCGGTCGAGCTGTTCAATCTGCCTTTCTGACAGATGCAGGGCTGGCGCCCGAGTGCGCCAGCCTCGCTAACGGCGAGATCAGGCGCGTTCGAACACCGGCAGGCGGAATTCGCCGTGGCTATCCTCGCAATCGAGGAACGTCACCTTGACCGGCATGCCGAGTTCGGCGTCGGTATTGGCAAATCCGCTCGGGTTCGAAATGAACCACGGCCCTTCGTCCAGTTCGACGAGGATGGTGTCGTAGGGCACCGGCATCAGGTCGCCGTAATAGGGACGCTCGAAAGTACACCAGCTGGCGAGTTTGCCGTTGCCCGATACCTTCTCGAATGCGAGCTTGTCCGAACCGCATTGCTCGCATGTCTGGACGACCGGCCAGGGCCGATGGCCACAGTTGCCGCATTTCTGGATCAGCAGTTCGCCTCTTGCACAGCCCTGCCAGAATTCTTCGTTGCCGGGGCCCATGGCCCGCGGAGGACGCTTCTCGGCCATGATCAGTCTCCCCTCGTGTAAATGACCGGGTGGACGCAGTCCGTCTGAGTCATCGCCGAAAGCGATGCGTTAAGCCCGGCGATCTGCCGTGAGCCGGCCTCGCCGCGAAGCTGCCGCACGATCTCGGGCACCTGTCCCCAGCCTTGCATGTAGTTGTCGGACATGTTGCCGCCTGCGATGTTTGTCGGGATCCGCCCGCCCAGCGTCATCTGGCCGTCGATGCAGAAATCGATGCCGGTGCCGTCTGGCGTGAAGCCGAAGCCTTCGAGCTGATTGACGAGATGGATCGAGGCGACATCGTAGCCTTCGAACTGACCGATGTCGTCAAGCGACAGGCCGGCCATGGCGAGTGCTTCATTGCCCGCCGACTGGATTTGTGGTCGCAGGCGCTCATCGACCATGACCTTGAATTTGTCCTGCGTGATGTAGCTCTCGCTCCAGCCCGCGACGTCGACAGGCACCTTCACCATGTCGCGCGCGCGGTCCGCGGCGGTCACGATCAGGCAGACCGCGCCGTCGTTGACGAGGCAGATGTCGTAGAGGTGCAATGGCCGCACGATGTAGCGCGAAGCCATGTACTCATCGATCGTGAACGGCTTCTGCATGATTGCGTTGTCGTTGGTCGAGGCGTGCTGGCGAACGACCATCGGCACATGCCCGAGGTCTTCCTCGCGCTTGCCGAACTTGGCGAAGTAACGCTGCGCCATCATGGCCCAGTGCGCGGCCTGCGACGACCAGCCCCACGGATGGAAGTAGTAGTAGGAGGACGGCCCGGCCATGCCCGCACCGTAGGTGTTGCCGCCGAACTGACGGCCCGCCGAGCGGTTGCCGATGCCGAAGATCATCGCGACGGTCTTCACCTCGCCAGACATGATCCTGCCTACAATATTGGGCAGGGGGCCAGCGAAAATGTGGCCGTTTACCCATGCCTTTTCCGGCGTAATGCCAAGATAGCTGGCCATTTCGTCGGGATCTGGACCACCGAATGTGTAGTGCATGGCGAGCGCATCGATATCGCCAGGTTTGAGGCCGGCATCGGCCATGGCGCGATCGAAGGCGAGCTTGCACAGATCGTCGACCGTTGGCGGCTCATAACCTTCGGCGCGCTTGCGTTCGGCCTGATAGTCCTTGTGATAGTCGGTCTCGCCTACGCCGACGATCGAGGCCCGGCGGCTATATTCCCGCAGGCTCGGTGGCATCGGGGTCATCCCGGCGTCAGACATGACAGATAGTCCTTTCCCAATCTATTCGCGATAGCGAACGTGCGTTCGCGAAAGCGGCTGTTGCCTTGGTCCTTACCGCAGCCAAGGGCAGTGTCAAACGGCTGCTGCACAAATGCCAAAGGGTATGGCGAGCGGCAGCGACTTCGCCTAGCTTCTGCGCACAAAGGGAGAGAAGTTCACCATGGCAAACAAGATCGTCGAAGACCCGCGCATCGATCCGCGCATCAAGGAACTGTTCAAGGACATGCCGCCGAGTGCGGGCGCACGGGTGGAAAGCCGCGAAGTGCTGTTGGCCGCCATGCAGGCGATGGCGGGGAGCAGCGCGTTCGGTGCGCTGTTCGAGAGCCTCGATCTCGAAGGAATCGCGCCGTCGGACGGACTGACGATTACCAGACACGAGCTGACCTCGTCTCCCGATGGCAACACGATCAGCGTCAATGTGATCCGGCCTGACGGCAACGAGGCGCTGCCCTGCGTCTATTACATTCACGGCGGCGGCATGATGATCATGAGCGCCTATGATCCGCACTATGTCGCCTGGGGGAGATTGATAGCGCAGCAAGGCGTCGCGGTGGCCATGGTCGAATTCCGCAATTCGGCGCTCGCCAATACTCTGGGCGAAGTTGCGCCCTATCCCGGCGGCCTCAACGATTGCGTGTCGGGCCTGCGCTGGGTGCTCGACAATGCCGGAAAGCTGGGCATCGATCCCGATCGCGTGGTCGTTGCAGGCGAGAGTGGCGGCGGCAACCTGACGCTCGCGACGGGTCTCGCAATGAAGCAGGCGGGCGAGGCGAACCGGGTCAGGGGGCTCTATGCGCTCTGCCCCTACATCAAGGGCCAGTGGTCGGACGAAGACGGCGGCTCGGTCACCGGCAATCGCGGTATTCTGCTCGACCTGCATGTCGACAACGGCGCAGTCGCCTATGGCATCGAGAGCTTCAATGCGGGCGACTTCCTTGCTTGGCCCGCCTTTGCCAGCGAGGACGATCTCAAGGGACTGCCCAAGGTGAAGATCTCGGTCAACGAATGCGATCCGCTGCGCGACGAGGGCGTCGATATCTATCGCCGTCTGATCCGGGCTGGCGTCGCCGCGCAGTGTCTGGAGGCGATGGGCACGGTACACGGAACGGAGACATTCCTGTGCTGTCCGAACATAAGCCGGGACTGTGCGCGGGACATTGCCGGATTTGCGCGGGACTATTGATCGGCCGGGGAGTGGCAGCATGACTGCGGACACAAGAAAGGTCTTGCTGGAGCGCGACGGCGATGTCGCCGTGCTCACGCTCAGCGACCCGGCATCGTTGAATGCCCTTGCCGAGAGGATGCTCGGTCAACTTCTCGATGCCATTCATCAATTGCGGCTGGAACAGGAGAAGCCCCGCTGCCTGCTCATAACCGGCGCGGGCAGGGGGTTCTGCTCGGGCGGCAGCGTCGCGATGATGGACGGGGGCGGCGAGAACGGGCCGATCACGCACATCACCCTCGGCACGCACCTTCACTACATCATGAAGACGCTCAAGGACTTGCCCTATCCGGTGGTGACGGCAGTCAACGGTCCGGCGGCAGGCTTCGGTTTCTCCTTCGCTCTGGCAGGCGACATGGTGGTCGCGGCAAGATCGGCCTTTTTCCTCTCGGCCTTTCGAAGGCTCGGCGTATCGCCCGATGGCGGGCTGAGCTGGATGCTGCCCCGCATCGTTGGCTGGGCGCGTGCCAAGGAACTGATGGTCATGGGCACCCGGCTTCCGGCCGATACGGCGCTGGAATGGGGCCTTATCAACCGCGTCTACGACGATGCGACCTTTCGCGACGAGGCATTGGCACTTGCCCGCGAAATCGCGGCGGGGCCGACGCTCGCAATCAGCCTTACCCGCAAGCTGTTCTGGGAAGGGTGGTCACGATCCTACGAGGAGCAACTGGATCAGGAGGAGCGGCTGCAACCGCTCACGTTCGCTTCCGACGACGCCACCGAAGGCGTCCGCGCCATGCTCGAAAAGCGCGAGGCCCATTTCAAGGGCAAGTAAGCGCGCGTTAGCCTAGCGAGGCCGGGACTGCCGACCAGCCTGCGACTAATCCTTTCGACCGATAGGGCACGCATTTTTCTCGAATGACGCAGAATTGCGGGTGACGGCGCAGCAATGTCTGGATCGAAAGTCGCGCCATCAGGCGGGCAAGGTCCATGCCGAGGCAACGGTGGACTCCCATGCCGAAGGTGAGACTATCCTTTGCGTTGGGACGATCGAGCATGACCCTGTGCGGATCGGGAAACATGTCCGGATCGCGATTGGCTGCTGCCCATGAGAGGAATACGCGGTCGCCGTCTTTCATGGCCTGTCCGCCCAACACGGTATCCTCGACCACATTGCGCGCACCGCCAAGCGAGGGCGGCCACATGCGCAGGAACTCATGGACCGCGCTGGTCGCAAGGGCATCGTCGCTTGCCAGATCAGCATGACGTTCACGGTTGTCGCTCAGCCAGATCAGGGCGCTGGTTATCAGCGAAGACGTCGTGTCGAAGCCGCCCAGCACCAGCGCGGAAAGCATCGATACCACTTCGTCGTCGCGCAGCTTCTCACCCATCACCTCGCCAGTGACCAGAGCGGAGGTGATGTCGCCTTGCGGACTGGCCCGTCGCTCTCGCGCCATATCGAGCAGCATGGCATGAACCCGCTCGGTATCCTGCGAAATGTCGAGGCTGCTCGACGGTCCGCCGCGATGAGCGGCGAGCGTGTAATCCTGCCAGTGCGCGGTATCGATGCCGACCAGTGCCATCGAGGTGAGCGACACGAGCGGCATCGCATAGTCGCGGAACAGGTCGACTTCCTCGCGCCCGGCCATTGTGTCGATGCAGGCGTCGACATGGCCCTGAACCACGGCAATCTGATCGCGGATTTTTGACGGCTGGAAAAAGGGAATTTCGAGCAGGCGAAGTTTCTGCTGCCTCGGCGGATCGCTTTCCGACAGGATCAGCGGGAACTCGTAAGGGGGAATGGAGATGCCGCGTGCTCGCGGGTCTCCGCCCGTGGGATCGTGGCGGGCCGAGAAGACCTGCCAGTTCTTTGCTGCCGCCACGGCATCTTCGTATCCGACAACGACCCAGTAGCCGTCGTTCGCATCGCTCCAGCCGATGCCGCCTCTGGCGCGGATTTCGTCTGTCTGCGCCACCCAGACCTGCATGTGATCGGGTGCGTGGATATCGAACATCAGGCTTGGCCCGCTTCCTCACAGGCAGCGAGGACTTCGTCCATGATCGGCACCAGCGCCTCGCACAAAAGCTCCGGATCGTCGGATGGAGCGAAATGGCCGAGATCTTTCAGCAGGCGATACTGCGCACCCGGCACATATCTCGGCACTGCGATGGCGCCATCCTCGTCGGAGAGCGAGGTGCGGTCGTATTCGCCGGCCAGCACGAAAAGCGGGGTTTTCGCCGTGTCGATCAGGTGTCCGTCACGCGCAAGATCGTGCGCGTTCATGAAGTAGTCGTTGTCGCCCGCATAGGCGCCCTTGGCATTCGAAACGTAGATCCAGGCGGTTTCCTGCCGCCGGTCCTCGGGAGCAATCGGCGATGTGGTCCCGAGGACACGGCCCATCAGGTAGTCGAGCGGGGTCGCCGGATCGCGATAGGGCCAGTTGTCGAAAGTCTGCATCGAGGGCGGCGAGCGAAGCCAGCCGTTCATCGAGATAAATGCGCGAAACGGTTCAGCACGGAAGGCAGCGAGGCTGAGCGCAAGTTGCCCTCCCACCGAGCAACCCATGAAGACAGGCCGGTCCAGCCCCAACGTATCGACAAGGCCGGTGACCCAGCCCATCAGTTCATCGCGCGTGGCGGAGTAAGTCTGTTCCCACCACGGTTCGCCGATAGGCATCAGCGATTTGCCATGTCCTGGCGGATCGACGGCAATCATCGTGAAACGCTCGCGCAGGGCAGGGTAGGTGAGCAGATGCCGCCACTGGCGCGAGTCCGCTCCGGCAGTCGGGTAGAGGATGAGCGGAACCGCGCCTGTGCCGGCCGTTTCGTAGAAGATGCGCGCCTCGCGCTCGCCGTTTCGCACATAGGCATAGCGTCCCACTGCGTCGTCGGTTTCCCGGCGGTCGGGCGGTGTGGGATGTTGCTCGATGGTGTCGCAGGCTGCCTTGCGCATCAGCACGAGCAGCTTTTCCCACGCAGGCATGAAGGGGGCGCCGAACCGGGCAAAGTCGCCTTCGAAGCGTGCGCCTCCGGCAGTCAGCGAAGCCTCGCCGTAACCGGGGCGGGCGACCAGGCTGTTCCGCCAAAACGTATCGGGCGCCGCGACGATCAGGTCCGGTTCCGGAGCCGTCGCAGCTTCGACCTCAACGATGGCACCATCCTTGATGGTGAGGTCCATCGCTGCGTCATCCGGCCCGAAGCGCACCTGCGCATCGAGCCTGCCAAGCCTCACGCGTAGCTCGCGGTCGGCAAGGGCCAGTTTGCAGAATTTCTCCCGATCGAACACCCGCCGCGCTCCGTCAGGCCGGGTCGAGCGTCACCTCGACATTGCTGAAGCCGTTGATGAAGACGTTGTTCAGCCGTTCGACCTTGCCCGTGACCCGAGGACGGACGCCAAGCCTGATCATTTCCTCGATCAGGATGCGAAGCTGCATTTCGGCCAGACGCGCGCCGACGCAGCGATGGACGCCATAGCCGAAAGCGACGTGGCGGCGGGCGTTCTCACGGTCGACCTTGAGCACGTCAGGCTCGTCGAACACGGATTCGTCGCGGTTGGCTGACTTGTACCAGAGGATGACCTTGTCACCCTTCTTGATGAGGTGACCATCGAGTTCGTAATCTTCCTGCGCGGTGCGGCGCATGTGCGCGACCGGGGTGACGAAGCGGATGCATTCCTGCACGGCATTCGGGATCAGCGAGGGATCGGCGTCCAGCTTGGCCCGCTCTTGCGGGAACCGGTCGAACGCATCGGCTATGCCCGACATGGTGTTGCGCGTCGTGTCGTTGCCGCCAACGATCAGCAGCGACATGTTGGCCATGAATTCCATCATGTCCATCTCGGGCATCTCTTCCGAATGGATCAAGCGTGAAAGCAGGTCCGGGGCCGGGGGGGCGTTCAGACGCTGTTCCCACAGCTTGTACATGCAGGTGCCCATTTCGATCATGATGTCATGACGGAGCTTTTCGAGTTCCGGCGTCGCACCCAGCGCGAGATCGCTCTGCCAGTCCGACCAGAACGGGAGGGCGTCACGGTGCTCCCACGGAAAGTCGAACAGGGTGGCAAGCATCTTCGTGGTGAGGTCAACCGACACGAGCTTGTGCCAGTTGAACTGCTCGCCACGCGGAAGGTTCTCAAGCACCTCGACCGTGCGCGAACGCACGAGATCGGTAAGCCGCACCATCTCGGCAGGCGTGAAGGCAGGAGCGACTGCGCGGCGGCGCAGGGTGTGGTCGGGAGCATCCATTGCGATGAACGTCTTGCCGCGACCTTCCGCCTTGGCCTGCGGCGTCGAGTCCTGGATGACCATGCCGCCCTTCTCGAAAGCCGAAGCGAAGATCTTGGGGAGCGCCTCGACGTGCTGGATATTCTTGACCGTCGTGATGTTCCAGTAATCGCCCTGCGGCGTCCCGGTCGCCTTGTTGACCGGAGCCTTTGCGCGCATCTCGCGGAAGATGGCATGCACTTTCTCGTTGCCGAACAGCTTCGGGTCGCTCACGTCCCATGGCTGATCGTGGACCGCCTGCATGTCCGGGTGAACATTCAGAAACTGATCGAGCGCCTCCTGCGCGGTAGGCGACATGCGATATTCGATACCGGCGAGAACGTCGGTCTGGTCGTTCATCTTTCTTCCTTTCCCGGACTTATGCGTATCGATTGGCTCATTTGGATCGCCATGCCAAGAGGCAACGAGCGCGCCGCAGTCCCACATCGCACCGGCATTCCGGGACCGTCCCTCACGCCTTTTCGATAGTTACCTCGGCCTTGCTGAAACCGTGAATGAAATTCTGGCGCAGCCGGGTGACTGTACCCGTGACATGAACGCGCATACGACGCTTGAGCATTTCCTCGATCAGCACGCGCAATTGCAATTCGGCCAGACGCGCACCGACGCACCTGTGAACGCCGTAGCCGAAGGACACATGGCGGCGGGCATTCTCGCGATCGACAATCAGCCGGTCTGGATCGGTGAAGATCGTCTCGTCCCGATTGGCCGAGATATACCAGAGAGCGACCTTGTCGCCCGCCTTGATGAGTTGTCCGTCGATCTCGTAGTCCTGCATCGCCGTGCGCCGCATATGGGCCACGGGCGTCACATAGCGGATGCATTCCTGAACGGCGTTGGGGATCAGCGAGGGATCGGCTTCCAGCTTGGCGCGTTCATCGGGGAACCTGTCGAGCGCCTCGACAATGCCGGTCATGGTGTTGCGGGTGGTGTCGTTGCCGCCGACGATCAGCAGCGCCATGTTCGACATGAATTCCATCGGATCCTGCTCGCTCATCGCCTCCGAGTGGATCATGCGCGAAAGCAGGTCGGGCGTTTCGGGAGCATTGCGCCGCTGTTCCCACAGTTTTCCGAAACAGTCCGCCATTTCCATCATGGCGTCGAGCCGCATCTGGCCAAGCTCGGGGTCTTCGCCGAACCGGCTGTCGCTCATCCAGTCCGACCAGAACGGCAGGTAGTGCCGGTAGGCCCACGGAAAATCGAAGAGCGTGGTGAGCATCGCGGTGGTGAGGTCGATGGAGACACGCTCGACCCAGTCGAACTGTTCACCCACCGGAAGCTCGTCGAGCACGTTTGCCGTGCGTTCGCGCACCAGTTCGGTCAAACGCATCATTTCGGCAGGGGTGAATGCGGGCGCGACTGTCCGCCGGCGCGATGTATGGTTGGGCGGATCCATGCCGAGGAAGTTCGTGCCCGCTGTCGGATCGATGACAGAGTTGTCCATGTTGGTGAGAACGAACCCGCCGTTACGCATGTCCGACGAGAAGATCAGAGGCAGTGCCTCGATATGCTGGATCGGCTTGAGGGTCGTGACGTTCCAGTATTCGCCAATTGGCGTACCGGTTACCTTGTTGATCGGCGCCGTGGCGCGCATCTCGGCAAAGATCGGTTGCCAGCGGTCCTCTGCATAGATCGCCGGATCGGCTACGTCCCATTTCTGGGTGTGGACGGGAACCCGATCGGGGTTTGCCGCCTGCCATTGCTCGATCGCATCCGTCGCTGAGGGCGACAGGCGATAGTTGGCATCTTTCAGCACATCCACATGGGTGTTCATTTTGGTTTCCTCGGGTAGTTGTACGCGCTCTGGCCATCGGCGCGCAGGGATCGCAGCGACCATGAGACATAATAGGACGTCCCTCAGCTATGACAATCGGTGGCTCATAAATATTTGACTGGTCGCAACCCACATGGCTTGCGCCTGCTTCTCCATGCAGTTGACAAAGAGATAATCCAATTTACCGTTTCTAGCATATTTCACACGACAGGACGGATAATCGGGATGAGCGACGCCACCGAGGCCAAGAGCTATATCAGCGACGAAATGCGCAATGCCATCGGCAGGGAACTGAGCTCGGGATCGTCCTATCCCATCTCGGCTTCCGATATCCGCAAATGGGCGATTGCGGTCTATTTCCCGGAGACGCCGCCGGAAAAATACATGGGGGCCGGCGGGCCTGACGCGCCGCTCACCGCGCCAGAGGAATTCAACCCCTTCGCCTTTGCTACTCCCGGCAAGAAGGCAAAGAAGTCCGACGTGAGCGCCAGCTTTCTTGAAATGCAGCTTGGCATTACCCCGCCGCCGCTCGAGACCATTCTCAACGGTGGAACCGTGGTCGAATATGGCGTTCCGATGATGGAAGGGGACGTCATCACTTCGATCAACCGGCTCGACAACTATTTCGAAAAGCAGGGCAAGCGCGGCACGATGCTGTTCAGCGCGATGAAGAACGAGTGGGTCAATCAGCGCGGCGAGATGGTCAAGCGCACGACCAGCACCGTCATTCGGCTCTGATAAGGGAAAACAGGAAAATGGATCTTTCAGTAGGCGCCGAACTCCCGCCTTTCGTTCGCGAAACGGGGCTCGAAAACTGGAACCGCTTTGCCGCGGTCATGGACGAATTCGTTCCGCATCACATGGATGACGAGGCCGGAAAGAAGTCCGGCATGCCCGGAGCTTTCGGCATGGGCAACCTGCAGACCTCGTACCTACACAACCTCATTCGCGGCTGGATGGGCGAGAAGGGCCGCATCAGGAACTTCACGATCCAGTGGGCGCAGCCAAACCTGAAGAACACGGTGGTGACTGCGCAAGGCAAAATTGCCTCGGTCGAGGACACCGACGAAGGCAAGCTCGTTTCGCTCGAAATGTGGACCGAGGACAACAACGACCGCAAGCTTGCCACCGCTACGGCGATAGTTCTGATCGCCGACTGACTCGTTCGCGAGCAAATCCTGGTCTGGCCGCTTGTCGGACAAGGCCGGGAGACGAACAAATGGGCGATGCGGACGCCAGTTGTGATCCGGATGAGCGGGTCGCACAATTGCTTGCCCGTTTCGATGGCCGGGTTTGCACGGCAGACCTGGTGTGCGATCATCGCAATCCTGCATCGATCGCCTATCGCATCGTGGCGCCCGACCTGACCGTAACGAACCTGACATATGGCGAGCTACGCGCGCTATCCGAGCGATATGCAGCCACCTTCGCATCGCTCGGTGTCGGTCCGGGTGACCGGGTGGCAATTGATCTAACCCAAAGCCCTTTCGCCTGCTTCGAAGGCTATCATGGGCAGGCGGACAAGAGCGCGGAAAAATTTTCGCCTGACGGGCGCTGGTATTGCACTGGCGACGTGGGGCACGTCGATGAGGAGGGCTACGTCTTCTTTTCCTCGCGCGATGACGACGTCATCATCATGGCAGGCTACCGGATCGGCCCGTTCGAGGCGGAATCGGTCATGTCCTCGCATTCGGACGTCGTCGAGAGTGCTGCAATCGCAGTGCCCGACGCGATTTGTGGCGAGATCATGGAGGCCTACGTCGTTCTTCGGAGCGGGGCGAAAGGCAGCACGGAACTGGCCACGGAAATCCAGTAATGGGTCAAGACCCGCTTTGCTGCGCACGCCTATCCGCGCGTCGTGCATTTCGTCGATGCCATGCCCAAGACGCCCAGCGGCAAGATCCAGCGTGTGGTGCTCAAGCAGCGCCGGATCGACGAGCTTGCGGGGAAGGCTGAATACTAGACCTTCAGAAGATCGTCGCTGGAATGCTCATCCGGCAACGGCCCGGTTACGCAGGGTGCCGATGCCCTCGATTTCAAGCTCGATGAGGTCGCCCGGAGCCATCGGTGCGACACCCGGAACGGAACCGGTGGTGATTACATCGCCGGGCTCGAGCGTCAGCACATGCGAGATCATCGAGACCAGCCGGTCGTATTCGAACAGCTTGTCTGACGTGCGGTGATCCTGCCGCGTTTCGCCATTGACGCGGCACTGGATGCGCAGGTTCGACGTATCAAGGTCGGTTGCAATGCAGGGACCGAGCGGCGCGAAGGTATCGAAAATCTTGCCGTCGAGGAACAGTTGCGACTGCTGGTAGGCCAGCATGTCCGACATGTCCCCAGCGGTGACATCGATGCAGCAGGTATAACCGAACACATGGTGCATGGCCTGTTCGGGAGCGACCTTGCGCGCTCGCTTGCCGATGACGATGGCGATTTCGGCCTCGTGATTCACGGTCAGGCCTGGCGGCAGGACGATCTCGCCTTCCGGGTCCTGCACGGTGTTGGCTGCCTTGATCCAGTAGTGGGGGCGCTCTGGCTCCGGACCGCCCTGCATGTAGATCTTGTAGCCCGGTCCGATGGCGACGATCTTGCCCGGAACGACGGGAGCGAGCAGCTTGACTTCGCTTAACGCAAGGGTGTTGCCGGAGCCGGGAGCGAATTCGGGAAACGAGCCATTCAGCGGAAACACCTGCTCGTCGCGAAGTTCGCCCCATCCACTTGTGCCGTTGTGTTCATATCGCACGATCCTGGCCATCGACCCTCTCCTTTCGGTCATTCTGAACACGCGAGCGCCAGCGCAATTGATGTCCTGTGCGTCGACCTCGGCCGCTTCGTGGTCGAAACGTTCGGCGATGGCACGGCCGATCTCCGATCCAACGCCCGTGACCCGCCAGATAAGTCGCACCATTTTCTCCCGATCCGGTGCTGTTGCAAGGACAATACCATCGCCGCGATAAGTGCTGCGCAGGCGTGGTCGCGGTATCATGGGAGCGATGGAAGTCGTTGCCGGACTCGACCTGCGATCAAACTCGACGCATTCTGTGTCGACAGAGACGAGAGGTGAAATGACACACAAGGGCAAGGTTGCGATCGTAACGGGAGCGGGAACCGGCATTGGCCGCTCGACTGCGCTCATGCTGGCGCGGGACAATGTGGCGATTGTCGCGGTGGGGCGCAGGGCGCAACCGCTCGAGCAGCTTCGCAGCGACCTGGTGGGCAAGGTGCCGGTGGCGGTAGTGGCCGCGGACGTCACTGACGACGATGCACCCTTGCGTGCTGCCCAGGCTGCAATCGACGAATTCGGCAGGCTCGACTATCTCGTTAACAATGCAGGCCTGGGCAAGCCCCAACCAGTCGACGAAACGACCGACGAAGTGCTCGATCTGTTTTTGAACGTACACTTGCGCGCGCCGTTCCGTTTCTGCCGCGAGGCTCTAAGGGTGATGGAAGACGGCGGCGCCATCGTGAACATGGCATCCAGCTTTGCCCTGATCGGCGGTATGCGCGGTGGAGCCTATTCCGCTGCCAAGGGCGGTATCGTCGCGCTGACCAAGCACATGGCGGCGCAGTATGGTCAACGCGGTATCCGCACCAATGCAGTCGCGCCCGGCGTGCTCGAAACCGACATGACGGCCTATGCCTGGAACGCGCATGTGTTCCGGCGGATGAACATGGACATGACGCCGCTCAATCGCACTGGCACCGGAGAAGACGCAGCCGCTGCGATCTGTTTCCTCCTCTCGGACGACGCGCGTTTCATCACCGGGCAGGTCCTCGCCATCGATGGTGGTTGGACCTCGACGAAATATCTTGCCGAATCGGTGGTGAACGCCGGTTTGGACGACGCCTGAACCGTGGTGCGGTAATGGCACCGCGCGTCGATATGCATGGCTGGTCGCTGCGCCATGACGAGGCTCTGGCGCGCATCTGGCGCGAACAGGGCTGGTGGTGCGACGAGACCATGGGGCAAGTCGCACGGCGCCTCGCGCTGAACGAACCGGACCGGACCCTGATTGTCGATGGCGAGGTGCGCCTGACTGTCGCGCAGGTAGTGCGCGATGCCGAGAACATTGCGCAGCATTTCCTTGCGCGAGGGATCGGGCCGGGCAAGGTCGTCTCGTTCATGCTGCCTAACTGGCATGAGGCGGCTGCGATCTATCTGGCCTGCAGCCTGACTGGCGCAGTCGCTCATCCGATCGTCCCGCAACTGCGCGACAGCGAAGTGGCGTTCATGCTTGTCGATGGTGCGAGCCGCCTGATCTTCGTTCCGGCGGAGTTTCGCGGCTTCGACTATCGGACCATGATGGACCGGGTTAACGCAGGGCGCGACGATCCGGTCGAGACGGTCGTGCTGCGCGGCGGTCCGGGCGGACATACGCCGTTCGCTGCGCTGATCGAGTCGGTCGAGCAGCCTCAATCTTTGCCAGTAGTCGATCCCGACAGCGTGAAAATGCTGATGTACACGTCCGGCACGACTGGCCGGCCCAAGGGCGTGCTGCACAGCCACAATTCGCTGCACGCACTGATCCGTCAGATCCAGAAGCACTGGCACGTCGAGCCGGGAGACAGCTTCTTCGTTCCTTCGCCGATCAGTCACATCGGCGGTTCCATCTACGCCTTCGAGATACCTCTGCTATGCGGAACCACGGCAGTCTTGCAGGAGCAATGGGACCCTGTTGCAGCCGTTGCTGCAATCGACCGCGAGCGTTGCACGCATATGGCTGGCGCAACGCCCTTTCTCGACGGCTTGCTGGGAGTCGCCGAGCTGGCGCGCAGCACGCTTGCTAGTCTGAAGGTGTTCATCTGCGGTGGTGCTTCGGTGCCGCCTGGCCTTGTGCGCCGCGCGCAGGTCTACTTTGAAAAGGCGGCCGTCTCGCGGGTCTATGGCTCGACCGAGGTGCCTGTGCTCACGGTGGGATCGCTCGAACCGGGCGAGGAGGACATGGCAGCCGAAACCGACGGGCGGATCGGCATTGCGGAGGTGCGGCTGGTCGCAGAAGAGGTCACGGCGCGAGGCCCGCAGATGCTTCGAGGCTATCTTCATCGCGAGGATGAGGCGGAGGCCTTCACCGAAGACGGTTTCTTCCGCATGGGCGATCTCGCTCGGGAGGTCGAAGGCGGATATCTGGTCATCACCGGCCGGGCCAAGGACATCATCATCAGAAATGGCGAGAATATCGCGCCCAAGGAGATCGAGGACCTGCTCATCGATCACCCTTCCATTGCAGACATCACCGTGGTCGGTCTTCCGGACCAGCGGACGGGAGAGCGGGCCTGTGCTGTCATCGTGCCTTCAGGCGACAGCGCTCCGGATCGGCAAGCACTTGGCTCGTTTCTTGGCGAGCGAGGCGTTGCGAAATTCAAGTGGCCCGAGCAGGTCGAGCTTCGCAAGGAACTGCCGCGAAATGCGGCGGGCAAAGTTCTGAAGCATGTGCTCCAGAAAGAGCTGTCAGGCGCTGGCTAGGCACTCGCGGCCGGCGCGCTCTTCCCAGTAATCCGCATCGCCACCCAGAGCGCAATTGAGGAATGCGCGCTTCAGGAACAGGTGGCAAGGGTGCTCGAGCGTGAGCCCGATGCCGCCGTGCAGCTGGATCGCTTCCTCGGCGACCTCCTTGTATACGCGGCTGGCCTGCGCCTTGAGAGCACCTGCGCGAGTCAGCGACAGCGAAGCCGACGTGGCTTCCTGCCATAGCAGCGCGTCGGCAAGGCTGATTGCAACCCGCATGTCGGCGCAGCGATGCTTGAGCGCCTGGAACATCGCCAGCGGCCGTTCGAACTGGTGGCGCGTGCCGAGATATTCGATCGAGATCGCGAGCGCCGCTTCCGCACCGCCCAGTGAATCGGCGGCAAGGGCGAGTAGCATGTTGCCGCGAATCGTCTCCGAGAGTGTGCGTGCCTCGTCGCCCTCGGCCAGCACCAGTCTTTGCTCGCCACCAATTCTCACATCGAACAGGCGTCTTGTCTCGTCCCAGGTTTCGCGTTGCTCGGCTTCGCAACTTGCCATCGGTACGAGAGCGACACGTTCGTCAGTGATGTGCAGCAGATGGCTGGACATGTCGGCGTCCGGCACGGCGCTCAACACGTCCCCGATGTTCAGCGCAAGCGAAGCCGTCATCCGTTCGCCAGCCATTGCCATTTCGAGGATTGTATCCGCTTCGTCCGAACGCGATCCGCCTGTCAGCGCATCGATCACCATCATCTGCGCAATGGCAGGTCCGGGCACCAGCGCGCGGCCCAGCGCATGGTGGATCACGGCGCGCGCTTCGCTGCCCTGACCGAGCCCGCCGCGATCCTCGGGCACGCACATCGCCAGCCAGCCCATCTCAGAGATCGTCTGCCAGCTTTGGGTTGCATCCGGTGCGAGTGACTGAGAATCGAAGGCCTGCTCTGCGGCGGCGATGAGTTCGTCACGCGAAAGGCTCATTGGCTTGCCTCCTGCGTCCAGTGCTTTGGTTCGCGAGGCATGCCCAGCATCCGCTCGGAGATGATATTGCGCTGAACTTCGTCACTGCCGCCTGCAATCGTCCAGGCGTAGGAGTTCATGAAGTCAGCCATCCAGTTGCCGGTGTTGAGGTCTCCGAAGGTGATCGGGGCACGGTATTGCTCGCTCACGCCTCCGATTCGGACGCCGAAGTCTGCCCATGCGCGCAGGCATCGCGAATAACCCAACTTGACCAGAGCCGCATCACCGATGCTCTCGGTACCTTCGATGCGCTTTTGCAGGTAGGCGTCAGCGATGGCGCAGACCGAATCGACGCGTGCCGACAAGCGCCCGAAATCGCGCAGTACGCCCGGATCATCGTTGCGCCCATTGGCATGGATCAGATCGGCAAGCCGCCACATCGCTCCGCGCATCCGGTAGGACAGTTCCATCAGCGTGAGGCCGCGTTCCGAGGCGAGCGTTGCCTGCGCGACCTTCCAGCCTTCGCCTTCCTCGCCGACACGTTCGGATACCGGAATGCGCACGTCGTCGAGAAAGATCTCAGCGAATTCCTCGTCGCCCTGTATCTGGCGGATTGGCCGCGTGGTCACGCCCGGAGCCTTCATGTCCATCAGCAGATAGGAGAGGCCGGCCTGCTTCGGGCCGGACGAATCGGTTCTGACCAGCAACAGGCAGCGATCGGCGTATTGCGCCATGGTCGACCAGATCTTCTGCCCGTTGATAACGTAATGGTCCCCATCGAGCACTGCGCGCGTTCGGATCGCGGCAAGGTCCGATCCTGCGCCCGGTTCGGAAAAGCCCTGACACCACGTCTCGCCCTCCAGAATACGGGGGAGGTATCGCTCCTGCTGCTCGGCGCTGCCGCATTCCGACAGGGTAGCGAAGGCGTGGTAAGTGGAGACGAAGGTCAGCAGCAGGCGCGGCGCATCGGCACGCGCCAGTTCCTCGTAAATGACTTTCTGCTCGGCCAGACTTCGGCCGCCGCCAGGCCATTGCTGCGGCCAGTGAGGTACCGCGTATCCCGCCTCGACAAGCCTGGCGAACCATCCCCGCTGCCCGGCGACGAAGCCTTCGTGCGTGTCGGCAAGCCGCCAATCCGAAGGCGCGTTGTCAACCAGCCAGCTACGCAATTCCGAGCGCAGGCCTTCGATCGTCTCGCTCATCGCTCCCTCATGTCTTAGCCGGATCGTTTCGGCGATCTTCGTCTGGGTGGCTAGACTATCGCTGCGCCCCCTATCAACCTCCGACTGAACCCGATAGATCGCTCCGGCGGATATGAGGTCGGGATGACTTGCTCCGGGAGGTTAGGCAAATGGACGTGAATGGATTGGCAGCGATAGTGACGGGCGGTGCCTCGGGACTGGGCAAGGCAACGGCGCGCATGCTCGCCGGAGCTAGTGCCAGGGTCGCCGTTCTTGACCTCAACGCCGAAGCGGGCGAGGCCGCTGCGCAGGAAATAGGCGGGGTGTTCGTCGCGACCGACGTAACCGATGATGCGAGCGTCGCGGCCGCGCTCGACAAGGCCGAATCTGCCCACGGCACCGCACGCCTTCTGGTCAACTGCGCCGGAATCGCGCCTGCCGTGAAGACGGTCGGCAAGGAAAATGCGCCGCATCCGCTCGATACCTTTCGCAAGACGATCGAGGTCAATCTCATCGGCACCTTCAACGTGATCTCGAAATTCGCTGCGCGACTGGCTGCACTGGACGAAATTGACGGCGAGCGCGGCGTGATCGTCAACACGGCTTCGGTGGCAGCATACGAAGGGCAGATCGGACAGGCTGCCTATGCGGCATCGAAAGGAGGTGTCGTCGGGCTGACTCTTCCGGTTGCCCGCGATCTCGCGCAGCACAAGATCAGGGTTGTGACCATCGCACCGGGCCTCTTTCTCACGCCCATGATGGAGGCCTTTCCCGAAAACGTGCAGCAGGCGCTCGGCGCTCAGGTTCCGCATCCGAGTCGCCTCGGCAAACCAGAAGAATACGCCCAGCTTGTCGCGAGCATCATCGCCAATCCGATGCTCAACGGCGAAGTGATCCGGCTCGACGGTGCGATCCGGATGGCGCCGCGCTGAAGGCCAGCATCTTCGGTGGCGGAATTCTCACTTGATATTACGCGCTACGCCCGTGCAGGGAGTGCGCAAGGCCCGACAAGGATATTTTCAGAATGAAGAGACTAGCAGCCATTGCCATGCTGACACTGGCGCTCACTGCCTGCCAGACGGCGTCCGAGCCTGCTGCACCTGCCTCGTCGGTTGACACCGGAGCTGCTGCAAACGCGCAGACCCATTCGGGTATCCTCGCCTTCGCGCAGGCGGCTTGCGGCGGCTGCCATGCAGTCGAAGCTGGATCGCTATCGCCCAATCCTGCCTCACCGGCATTTGCAGACATCGCCAACCGGAGCGGACTGACCCAGCAAACCCTGGCAACATGGCTTCGCGATGCACACAACTATCCCGAGGACATGGATTTCGATCTCTACGACAAACAGGTCGATGCGCTGTCGGAATATATCCTCACCCTGCGCGATCCCAACTATCGCGCACCGATTTCCTGAACCCATACGCCGTTCGCCGAATTTGCCTTGCCAATTGCAAGGCGCGCCGTAGGTTTGCGGCAAGGCAGGCGATGCAAGGCCGGTTAACCGGCGCCCGCCCTTGATCCCTGTGAGCGCGGGGCGGGA
Organism: Novosphingobium sp.; assembly: GCA_020446505.1. Taxonomy (GTDB): domain Bacteria; phylum Pseudomonadota; class Alphaproteobacteria; order Sphingomonadales; family Sphingomonadaceae; genus Novosphingobium. The sequence goes on from JAGREN010000059.1 coordinate 53,798, forward strand.
GAGAATAATGCGTATCTACTACGGCTGGATCATCGTCGCCCTGGCTGCCGTCACCATGATGCTGGCGATGGGCACGACAGTCGGGGTCTACGGCCTTTATGTCATCCCGGTCGCGGATGAGCTTGGGCTATCTCGCGCCGACGTAAACACGGCTTTTGCAGCTAACAATATCGGCGGTATCCTGCTGGCTCCGTTAATTGGGCGGGCTGCCGATACCTTTCCGGTTCGCCGGGTGATGGCCGTCGGTGTATTCTGCTATATCGTCGCTTTCATAGGGATTGGACTTTCGAGCAACCTCTGGCTGAGCACAGCTCTCATGGCCTTTGCCCTGCCTTTCGTGCTTGGTGGCCTCTCCTCGTTCGGAGCCATGACGATCGTCACGCGCTGGTTCGAGGTGCAGCGCGCTCGCGCACTTGCCCTTGCTGTAATCGGCATGTCCATGGGCGGCGTCCTGATGGCTCCGATCGTCGGCTGGTTGATTACGGAATTCGGCTGGCGCAATGCGCTGATAGGTCAGGGTATCGTCATTGGCGCTCTGTTCGTGATCCTTCTCGCGCTTTTGCGCGACAAACCCGGCCCGGATGATGTAGAGCCGCTGCCCAAGGGCATGGAACGTGACCCTGCGGCCCAATCCGGCTCATCCACCAGCGGGCCACTCAGCACGAGGCAGTTGCTGAGCATTCCAACCTATCGCGTTCTGGTCCCTGGCATGGCGCTCGGTATGGGCACATTCCAGGCCATCACCATTTCGCTGATTCCGATGGCTCAGGAAGCTGGGATCGGCGTCAGCACCTCGGCCTTGCTCCTATCGGTGATCGCCATAGCCGGCGTGGTCGGGAAGTTCGGCGTGGCCATTGTCGGCGACCGGATCGACAAGTCGCTGTTCGCCTCGATTTGCCTGATCCTCACGGCAATGGTCATCGCTATGTTGCCTTTTCCAAAGGGCGCGGTGGCGTTGTTTACGCTGGCTGCTCTGATCGGTTTGATTGCCGGTTCGATGCTGCCGCTGTTCATGGCGATTCTGGCTGACGTGGTCGGCGCCAATTCGTTCGCTTCGGCAAATGGCCTTGCCTCGCTGGCCATTGCTCTGGTGGGCGCGGTCACGATCCGTTTGAGCGGCGATCTTTACGACTGGACGGGAACCTATCACGCGCTGTTCCTGACGCTGGCAGCGGCCTATGCGGGGGCGAGCGTGCTCATGCTGGTCGTCTCGCGGATGATGCGGGCCAACGCTCATGCGAGCGCGGCGACGGCGTGAAGCAGATTATTCGGCCAGCTTGACGAAGCTGTCGATTACCCGCTTGCGCCCGGTGCCTTCGAAATCGATTTCCAGCTTGTTGCCTTCCTGCGCGGCGACGGTTCCGTAGCCGAATTTGTCATGAAACACGCGCGCGCCCGGCGCGACGTCGGTGCGCGGCTTGGCCGCAAAGCTGGCGGCGCTGCGCGTGGCTTCCTTGATGCGCTTGGGCGCTGGATCGTAGGTGGAAGAGGCGGCGCGCTGCCAGCCGGGACCGCGCGTCATGGTGCGCGAAGGCTGGGCGCGGGCTACGTCAGCGAACGGATCCGAATGTTCCGACCATTGCGCGCGCCACAAGGATGCCCCGCCGGAAAGCGTGGTCTCCTGATCGACATGTTCGCCCGGAAGTTCGGCGATGAACCGGCTCGGGATCGAACTCGTCCACTGGCCGTAGATGCGCCGGTTCGCTGCATGGAGGATGGTGCAGCGTCGCCGCGCCCGCGTTATCGCGACATAGGCCAGTCGCCGCTCCTCTTCGAGGCTGGCCAGCCCGCCTTCATCCAGTGATCGCTGCGAAGGAAACACGCCTTCCTCCCAGCCGGGCAGGAACACATGCTCGAATTCCAGCCCCTTGGCCGCGTGCATGGTCATGATCGTGACCTTTTCGGTCTCGTCAGCGGCATCATTGTCCATGACGAGGCTGACGTGTTCGAGGAAATCGCCGAGTGTCTCGTATTCCTCCATCGCGCGCGCCAGTTCGGCGAGGTTTTCGAGACGCCCGGCAGCCTCGGCGCTGCGTTCGGCCTGCAGCATCGCGGTATAACCTGCCTCGTCGAGCACGGTGCGGAGCAGTTCGGCCGGGCTCGCCTCGCTCGCCAGATCGCGCCAGCGCGCGAAGTCCCGCATCAGCGTCAGCAGAGTATTGCGGGCGCGGGCAGGCAGCTCGTCGCTGTCCGCGATCTCCATGGCTGCTGCTGCAAGCGGGATGCCACGCCTTCGGGCATGGAGGTGCATCGTCTCCAGCGCCTTGGCGCCGAGACCGCGTTTAGGCTGGTTGTAGATGCGCTCGAAGGCGAGGTCGTCGGCAGGCTGGGCGATCACGCGCAGGTAGGCGAGGGCGTCTCGCACTTCGGCGCGTTCGTAGAAGCGGAAGCCGCCGATGATCCGGTAGTTGAGGCCAATCGAGATGAAGCGGTCTTCGAACTCGCGGGTCTGGTACTGGGCGCGCACGAGGATGGCGATCTGGTCGAGCGGGGCGCCTTCGCGTTCGAGTCGTTCGATTTCCTCGCCGACCCTGCGCGCTTCCTCCGGAGCATCCCAGACGCCGATGACGCGCACCTTGTCGCCGGGATGACGCTCGGTCCACAAGGTCTTGCCGAGCCTCTGGCTGTTCTCGCTGATGAGGCCGGACGCTGCGGCGAGGATCTGCGGAGTCGAACGATAATTCTGCTCCAGCCGGATCACTTTCGAACCGGGGAAATCCTTTTCGAAACGCAGGATATTGGCGACTTCCGCGCCGCGCCAGGAATAGATCGACTGATCGTCGTCGCCCACCACGCAGATGTTGCGGCGCTCCTGCGCGAGCAGGCGCAGCCACAGGTACTGCACCTGATTGGTGTCCTGATATTCGTCGACGAGGATATATTTGAAGCGGCTGCGATACTGCTCCAGCACGTCGTGGTACTTTCGCAAGACGTTGAGCATATGCAGCAGAAGGTCGCCGAAATCGCAGGCGTTGAGAGCCTTCAGACGGTCCTGATAAAGCTGATAGAATTGCTGCCCGCGACCGTTGGCATACATCTCGTTCTCGGCGGCATCGAGATCGCCGGGATTGAGGCCGCGGTTCTTCCAGCGGTCGATCAGTCCGGCAAGCTGTCGCGCGGGCCAGCGCTTTTCGTCGAGATCGTTGGCCGTAATGAGCTGCTTCAGGAGCCGCAGCTGATCGTCGGTGTCGATAATGGTGTAGTTCGATTGCAGCCCGACCAGTTCAGCATGCCTACGCAGCATCTTCGCGCCGATCGAATGGAAGGTGCCGAGCCACGGCATTCCCTCGACCGCCGGGCCGATCAGCTGGCCGACACGCTCACGCATTTCACGCGCCGCCTTGTTGGTGAAAGTGACGCAGAGGATCTCGGACGGCCAGGCGAGACGGTTCTGGATCAGCCAGGCGAGGCGGGCGGTCAGCGCCGCCGTCTTGCCCGTTCCCGCGCCCGCCAGCATCAGCACTGGCCCTTCGGTCGTCAGGACGGCTTCGCGCTGCGGCTCGTTGAGGCCGGCGATCAAAACATTGCGCGGATCGGAGTCGGCAGGGGTGGCGGGTTGGGACACGCGTGAACAGTTAGGGAACACCCTGTCCCGACGCAAGTTCGCTTCGTCGTAAACCCCGGAACAAATCCGAAGCCGGATGCGTCGCACTCGCAAGGGCTGCGAAAAAAGGAGCTGTAATGCGAAATGCACCCTTCGCCGGAGTAACCGGTCTCGCTTTTTCCATTTCGGGCGTTGTCGCCTTTGCTCAGACTGCCGCGGCAAACACTGTCGATGACAAGCGACCAGCGATCGAAATGACGGTGGAGCAGAAGGCCGATTATGACGGCTGGATCAGCGATCTGAGAGAAGACTTTGATTCATGGCCCGCAAACCAACGGGCCTATTTCTGGTTGTTGAACCCGGAACAACGCAAGGGATTCTGGTCCCTTTCATCTGAGCAGCGTACGAACATGGTCGCAATGACGCCCGAACAGCAGGCCCAAGCGTGGCAATCGATCATGATGCAGCTGGCTGCTCAGAAAAGCGCTCCGGCAAAGACCGGGGACTAGGCGGGGCGCAGCAGATGAAGTCGCGCCTTGCCGACATCGCGGGTCGCATCGACTTCAAAGCCTTTCACGCAGACGTCCTCATCCCGGCCAGTCTCCAGATCGACCCATGTTGCTGGACCGATCCAGCCAAGCCGGTTCAGCTTGTCGAGAGCCACCGCGCCTGCGCCAGTGCCGTAGGGCGGGTCCATGAGCAGCAGATCGACAGGTTCGCGCACCGGCCCGAGCGCCATCACCGAGCTGGCACGAACATCGCACTGCGGCTGTGCGCGCAAGTTGGCGATGTTTGCGCGCAGGGCCCTGAGCGCCGGGGCATCCTGCTCGACGAAAATAGCCTTTGCAGCACCGCGTGACAGCGCCTCCAGACCCAACGCTCCTGAACCGGCAAACAGGTCCGCCACGGTCAGCCCTTCGAAGGAACCAAGCCTGCTCGCCAGCATCGAGAACAGCGTCTCGCGCGTTCGATCCGCCGTTGGTCGCGTCGTGTCGCCCTTGGGCGCGACGAGAGGCCGGCTGCGCCATTGTCCGGCGATGATCCTCATTGACGCGGTCCGGCTGCCTTGCGCGACTGCCCGCTCTGCGCCGCAAGCATGGTGCGAAATGCCTCGAACTGCTTGCCAGTAATCTCGATGGCTGCCCCTCGTGGCAGATCGCCAAGGGCAAGCGGGCCGTAGCCGATGCGGATCAGGCGGCTGACTTCGAGGCCGAGGTGCTCCAGCACGCGGCGAACCTCGCGGTTCTTGCCTTCTGTGATGGTCATCACGATCCACTGGTTGCGGCCCGTCCTGCGCTCCAGATTGGCATCGATACGGCCATAGCGCATGCCATCGATGGTCACGCCGTCGATCAGGTCTTCGAGCTGGCTCTGCGAGACATCGCCGAAGGCGCGCGCGCGATAGGTGCGCGGAATGTTGGAGGAGGGGAGCTCAAGCTGGCGTTTCAGTTCGCCGTCGTTGGTCAGGAGCAGCAGCC
>JAGREN010000060.1 GCA_020446505.1 Novosphingobium sp.
CGAACGGCATCGGCGCGAGCGAGACGATTGCCGCGCCTGCCGCCACGCTGGCGGTCAACAAGTGGATCGTGGGCGAAGTGGTTGAGACGCTGGCCGCGCTCGATCAGGCGATGGCCGACCTGCGCTTCGACGCGGCGGCGAACACCATCTACCACTTCGTGTGGGACACCTTCTGCGACTGGTATCTGGAACTCATCAAGGGGCAGATCGACGACGAGACAAAGGCAGTCGCCGGCTGGGTGCTCGACCAGATCCTCGTCATGCTGCACCCTTTCATGCCCTTCGTGACCGAAGAGCTGTGGGCCAAGCTGGGAAGCCGCGACAACTACCCGCTCATCACCGCCAAGTGGCCGCAGCCGCAGGCGGGTGTGGACGCGGCGGCAAAGCGCGAGGTCGACTGGCTGGTTGACCTGACCAGCAAGGTTCGCGGTGCCAAGAGCGAACTGGGCATTGCTCCGGGCGCGAAGCTGGAAGCGTTTCTTCCGGAGCCGAGTGCTGCAACGCGCGCCATGATCGAAGCGAATGCGGCATCCATTGACCGTCTCGCACGCCTCTCGTCGATCCGGTTCGAAGCGGCACCGGCTGGCGCTGCCATGCAGATCGGAACCGGCGATGCGACCATCGTGGTGCCGCTCGAAGGCGTGATCGACATCGATGCGGAAAAGGCGCGCCTCGCCAAGGCTCTGGAAGCATCGCAGAAGGAAGCGAAGTCGCTCGAAGGGCGACTCAACAATCCGTCCTTCGTCGAGAAGGCCAAGCCGGAAGCCGTCGAAAAAGCCCGCGCCGATCATGCGCACCACAGCGCAGAGGCCGAGCGGCTATCGGCAGCTTTGGCACGGCTGGGCTGATCCCGTCACCCTTCGTCTCCCCGGCCTTCGAGCCGGGGTCAGGCTTTCCAGAAGGAAGCAAGCTGGATCCCGGATCAGGTCCGGGATGACGGGTTCTTTTCGTGATTACATATCTGCGTCGTCGCGCTTTCCTACCGTCACGGGTTCTGGCAGGGACTCGCCATGCCCGTCGCACGCATCCGGACACCTGAAACACAGCCAGCGCCATCGCTGATCGGTTCGCGCTTTTTGTCTTCAGGACAGTGTCTCATGTGTAACCTACAGGCGCGGCCATGCCGCTGACCCTCGCGACCATCGAGCCGGGAAAGCCCGAGATCTTCGGCGCCTTGCAGGGCGAAGGACCGTCGGCCGGGCGGCCCAGCGTGTTCATTCGCCTGTCGCGCTGCAACCTTGCCTGCCAGTGGTGCGACACGGCCTACACATGGCGATTCGAGGGCGACAACCGCCCCCACCGGGACGAGCAGAGCTTCGAGCGCAAGGCCAACCAGATCACGCTCGACGAGCTTGATGCCGCGGCGCGCATCGCCGCCTTTGCCCGCAACCGTCTGGTCATAACCGGTGGCGAGCCGCTGCTGCAGGGCGCGGCGCTTGCCAGGATGCTGGCCGAGCTGCCCGAACTGCACGTCGAGATCGAGACGAATGGCACGGTCGCGCCGCACCCGCTGCTCGATCCGCTGGTCGATCAGTACAATGTTTCACCCAAGCTGTCGCACAGCGGCAATCCGGCGGAGCTCGCTCTGATCCCGGAACGACTGGCTGAATGGGCGGCGGATTCGCGGGCATGGTTCAAGTTCGTCGTTGCCGAGCCGAGCGACCTCGACGAGATCGTCGTGCTCCAGCGCCGCTACGGTATCCCTGCCTCGCGCGTCTACCTGATGCCCGAAGGCCGCGACAGCGAAACCCTGCGCGAACGGGCGGTCTGGATCTCTGATCTGTGCGCAGCCCACGACTATAATTTCACCGACCGCTTGCATATCCATCTGCATGGCGACACGAGAGGGACGTGAGCGAAGCTAACCCTCTTGAGGAAATTCTGATCGAGGAAGCCCCGGTTGGTCACGACTTCATCGTCGGGCCGATCCTGAAGACGCTTGTCCTGTTCTCGCTGCCGACGCTTGGCACCAACCTGCTGCAAAGCTTCGGCATGACGGCCAATGCCATCTGGATCGGCCAGCTGCTCGGCGAGGATGCGCTGGCCGCGACGGCGAGCGCCAACATGATCATGTTCCTCGCCTTCACCGCGGTCTGGGGTTTCAGCCTCGCCACCAACGTGAAGATGGGCCAGTTCTTCGGCGCGCGCGACGTGGTCAGCGCAAGGCGCAGTTTCGGCACCGGGATCGGCTTTTGCGTGGGCCTGTCGCTGATCGTCGCCGTGGCCGGCTGGATCTTCACCGAGGAAGTGCTGACGCTGCTCTCGACGCCAGTGCAGATCCGACAGTTTGCCGCCGATTACCTGCGCATCACCTTCATCTCGATGCCGTTTTCGACATTTTCGATGCTGATTGCCGTGGGACTGCGCTCGGTCGGCGATGCGAAGACGCCGTTTTACGCCATGATCCTGACATCGGTTATCGGAACGGCGCTCAACCCCTTCCTGATCCTAGGCATCGGCCCCTTCCCCGAACTTGGCATTACCGGCTCGGCGCTGACCATGACGCTCGCCAACTTCATCGGCGCCCTGGCGATGATCGCGTGGATCTACTGGCGCGACCTGCCGCTGCGACTGAGAGGCAGCGAGTTCGCCTTCCTGCTGACCGAGCGGGACGAGCTGAAATACGTCATAACCAAGGGCGTGCCGATGGGCGCGATGATGGTCATCACCTCGTCGGCGACGCTGGTGATGCTGGGCCTCGTCAACCGCGAAGGCGCGCTGACGGCAGCGGCCTATGGCGCGATGATCCAGGTGTGGAACTACATCCAGATGCCCGCCATGGCCGTATCGATCACGGTCAGTGCAATGGCCGCGCAGAACATCGGCGCAGGCAGGCACGATCGCGTCGCGCAGACGGTTGCGGCGGGGCTTGGCGTGTCGGCGGCGCTCACGATCAGCCTGTTCGTCATCCTGATCGCCCTGGCCGATATCATCCTGTCGCTGTTCCTCGGCAAGGGAAGCAGCGCGATCCCCCTGGCCGAGCATATCCAGCTCGTGACGAGCTGGGCCTACATCTTCAACGGCCTGATGATGATCATGGTCGGCGTGCTGCGCAGCTATGGCGTCGTGGTGATCTCGCTCGTGATCAGCGCGCTGTCGCTCTACGCCGGGCGGCTTGCCTTCTACTTCCTGCTCTATCCGGCGATCGGTGCGGAAGCGCTGTGGCTGTCGTTCGATTTCGGCGCGGCGATGGCGCTGGTTCTGACGTGGCTTGCCTACTCGCGCGGGAAGTGGCGGCTCGGTTTCGGCCTGCCCAAGACGGCGTCGTTCAGCCTGAAAGCAGTGCCGGGCTAACGCCCGCCTGCACGCCATCGCTGAACGGTGCGGGCAACCATCTCTTCCTCGCCGCCGGAGTTCTTCCACAGCAGGCTGAAGGAGGGGTCTTCCGAGGCAGGCCGCTTGAATTCCTCGAGGTCGTCGAAGGTCGCGCGGATCGGGATGGAAACACCCTCGCCGCAGATGATGCACTCGCGGTTCCTGAGCGCCGGGATCGCGTCGAGGAAGCCGCGGCTGCCTTCGGGCATGGCTGCCTTGACGAAGGACTGGTCGCGGTCGTTGTTGAGACGCATCGAGATGATCGTGCCGCACTGCGACAGCACGCCCTCGGCAAGGTCGGACGGGCGCTGGGTGATGAGGCCCAGCGAGATGCCGTATTTACGGCCTTCCTTGGCGATACGCGACAGGATCTTGCCGACCGAGGAGTTGTCCGCGTTCTTCTCGTTGGGAACGTACCGGTGCGCTTCCTCGCAGACCAGCAGGATCGGACTGGTCGTCTCGTCGCGGCCCCAGATCGCGAAATCGAACACCAGACGACTGAGCACGGCAACCACCGTGCTGGTGATGTCTGATGGCACACCCGAAACGTCGATCAGCGAGACAGGCTTGCCGCGCGAAGGCAGGCGGAACACCTTGGCAAGGAACTCTGGCATCGTGTCGGCAACCAGCAGGCCCGAGAACATGAACTGATAGCGCGGGTCCGCCTTGATCTCGTCGATCTTGGACTTGAGCCGCATATAGGGAGCAGCGGTCCGCCCCTTGTCGAGCTTGCCCATCTCGTTCTGGATGATCGTGGTGAGATCGGAAAGCAGATAGGGAACGGGCGCGTCGATCGTGACCTTGCCGAACTGCTCGGCAAGCCGGTTCTTCGAGCGTGCCTCAAGCAGGCACTTGCCCAGAATTTCGACATCTTCCTGGCGGTCGGCACCCGCGTTGGTGACAAAGACCTCGCAATGCTCCTCGAAGTTCATCAGCCAGTAGGGCATCTGCAGGTTGCTGACGTCGAACACCATGCCCGAACTGCGGAACGCGGGCGCGTATTCGCCGTGCGGGTCGATCATGACGATATGCGCTTCGGGCGCATGCTCGCAGATCTTGTGCAGGATCAGCGATGCGCTCGTGGACTTGCCGGTACCGGTCGACCCGAGCAGCGCGAAGTGCTTGCCGAGAAGCGCATCGATATAGAGACCGGCGCGGATGTCGCGCGTGGGATAGACGTTGCCGATCTCGACGCTGGCGCGGCCATCCGAAGCGTAGATCTGCCTGAGGTCGCCGCTGGTTGCGGGATAGACGTAAGCGCCGGGGATCGGGTAGCCGGTCACACCGCGCCGGAAATTGTGGATGCGGCCGGTCAGGCGTTCCTGCTGGCCTTCGCCGAGAAAGTCCACCGTCGCGAGGATACCGCCAGGCGTTTCCTTGTCCTGCTTCTGGTTTCGCACGCTGGCCAGCAACCAGCTGTTGCCGACCCTGATCTTGATCTGGCTTCCCACGCCGCCGGCCATGGCGACCGAAGGATCGGCATCGATGGCACATTCGGAGAGGCGCTGGAGATCGAGCGCGATCTGACTGCCCGAGCCAGTGATTTCGAGCACCATGCCGATCGGTTCGCGGGAATTTTCGACTGCATCGGCATCCGGGTAAGGACCTTCGTCCGGCGAAAGTCCGCGAGCTTCTTCGAACCCGGTTGCGCGCATATCGGTCATCTGCTGGGCCTGATCTGTTACCTAAACCTCCAACTTAGCTAGGTCAGCAAGGTTAAGATTGCGCTAAGCCCTTCAAACAAGAGCAAACAGACGGCCCGCGATCCATCCCATCAGGACCGAAACCAGTACAGCCAGAATGCCGTAGAGAAACGACTGGTCCTGCGCAAAATTGGCAATCACGCGCTCGAGCCCGATCTTGCGCACTTCGACCTTGCTGCTGGCCGAAGCGACGACACGGCCATTCGAAACCGCGAAGGTCTCTGCCGTATAGATCCCTATCGGAACGCTCGAGGGAAGGAACATGCGCGCCTGATACAGCACCTGTTCCTTCACCTGAACGCCCTTCGCGGCTTCGCGGTAAAGCCCGCTGCGCCGTTTGAGGTCCACCAGACCTGCTGAAAAACGCTGCTGTTCTTCGGGATCGATAGCGCCGATCGGCGAGAGCTGAAGCCATTGCAGGCCAAGCTCATAGATCGCGGCCGTCTTGTCATCGACGACATCGGCTATCGGGCGGGACGAGGCGACGGCGTAGTAGGATGGCGCCGAGCGGAACTCCGTGCTGTCCGCGTTGATCCACATCCCCGCGACCTTTTCCTTTTCGCGAACCACGATGGACTGGGTCGGTCCCTTGAGCACGATGATGATGTCGTAGTCGCGCGCGGCGCGCGTCCCGTCGGGATTGAGAATGGCCCCGAACAGCAGCAATTCGGTTCCGGTGAAGCCCTGCCGTAACTGGATTTCATGTTGCGACACTTCGGGCACGAGTATCGGATCGCGCGCGCCTGTCAGCATGACCAGCGCGACAAGAGCGAACAGCAGCCTCACAACGGCGCCACGGTAAAGATTTCGTCGGGCTTGTAACCGAGCCCCAGAGCCATGCGCAGCGCCACGAGCAGGACGATGACCGCGAGCGCGAGGCGCAACTTGGTCGGACTCGCCTTCTGCGCAAACTTGGCACCGATCTGCGCGCCAGTAACCGACCCTAGCAGCAGCAGCGCGGCCAGCACGATGTCCACTGCCTTGGTCGTCATGGCGTGCATCATCGTGGTCGCCATGGTCACGAACAGGATCTGGAACAGCGAGGTTCCGACCACGACATTGGCGCTCATGCCGAGAATATAGAGCATGGCCGGCACCAGCACGAAGCCGCCACCAATGCCCATCAGCATGGTAAGAATGCCCACCACCATGCCCAGCAACAGGGGCGCGAGCGGCGAAATATAGAGGCCCGAGCGATAGAACCGCCAGCGAATCGGCAGGCTTGCCACGAGAGGGTGATGTCGCCGTTTGCGCGCCGGGATCGGCTGCCCGGTCCGTTCCGCCTTGATGGCTTGAAGGCTCTCGCGCGCCATGATGGTGCCGATCGAGCCGAGCAGCACGACATAGAGGATGTTGATGACGGTATCGATCTGCCCCAGTTCCTGAAGCACGCGAAACAGCGTGGCGCCAAACGCCGTACCGAGGATGCCGCCCGCCACCATGACCGAGCCCATCTGGAAATCGACGCCGTTGCGCCGGGTATGGGCGAAAACCCCGGAAACGCTCGCACCCGTCACCTGGCTGGCTGCCGATGCGGCCGAAACCGTTGGCGGCACGCCGTAGAAGATGAGCAGGGGAGTCGTCAGGAAGCCACCACCCACGCCGAACATGCCGGAAAGGATGCCCGTGAGCGCGCCAAGTCCGACGATGACGAGGCCATTGACCGAAAGGTTGGCGATAGGAAGGTAGACGTCCATTTGCAGGCCACCGCTACCCTACCCTGCGAACCCTTGAAAGACGAGAGTCAGAAACCTGCGGAAAGTGTGACTGCCACGCCCGAACCGGGCCGGGCATTGCCGGCCAAGCGCATGCGCCAGTCGACGCCGAGACGGGCCGCTCCTTCACCAGCGACGGGTATGCCAAGCGTCGCACTCGGCCCTGCATCGAGGCGCGCGGCGCCTTTCTGCGCTCCGGCCCAAAGACCGGCTCCAGCCCGCAGTTCCGCCTTGCCCACTTGCGCCACATGACGGTCGAGCCGCGCCTGTCCGTCGGCGAAGGCGGTTGCATTGTGTCCGCCGACATAGCCTGCCTGACCGTAGAATTCCGCCCGGGTACGGTACGGCAGATCGACTGGCTGCACTTCAGTCACGACCAGCGCGGCCGGGCGCAGGCGCGTTCCGCCCGATTGATCGGACAGGCGCATTTCGGCCATGGCCCTGAGCGGTACGGAAGCCAGCGGTCTTGCCGACAGGCCGACTGCCGCTTCCTTGTCGCGCGGCGAATCGAGCGCCGATGCCACCCGGAGATAGGCTTCGGGACGATGGGTGCTGGCTTGCGCCAGGCGATAGCGAAGGACCGCACCGGTCTGGCTCGCTCCATAGGTTGCGGGAGCCGATCCCGCAGCGAGTGCGCCTCTCCCTCCCTGCCGCAGCATCAGCCATCCGTCGGCTGACCAGCGCCGCGATGAACTGCTTGCGCTGCCAGAGGGATAGAAGGGCGCAGGAACCGGCCTCGGCGCGGCACCAGCCATCGCAAGACCGGCTGGAAGCGGCATTCGCGACAGGGCCGCCATCCACATCATCTGATGGCCGGCTGCAGCAGCGACGGAGAGCGGCGCGGGCCGCTCCTGTTTAACGGCATCGCGTGCCGGAACCTCGCCATTTTGCCCAGCATAGGGCTCGAACGGCTTGAAAGCCGGTGCAGGCGGCGGCGTGAACCGGGGCGCGGGACCGCTGATGTCCTCTCCCGAAGACTGGCGGCGTGAGCTCTCGGCAACCGCGTCGACCTGCCGCACCGCGCCGCCTGCCCCTGCGGGCTGCGCGGCATTCTCGGTCTGGGCAAAAAATGGTCCGCCGATTTCCGCATGAGCAGGAGGCCCGTCCAGGCTGACAAGGATAATGCGTGCCGCGATCCAGCACACCATCACCGCGCCGAGCGCGACCAGCGGACCACCGCGCCTTGAGTTCGAACCGGCCATCAGGCGGCCTTCCCCTTGGCCTCAAGCGCCGGGTGAAGCGAATGCGCCGTCTTGTCCCAGCCCGGCGCAGCTCCGTACAGCGAGCGGGCATAGGCGACCAGCGCGCGCCTGCCTGCCATGATGGCGATGACATTGGCGACCGGAATGCGAAGGATGGCGAGGAAGCCCTCGGCCAGACCATATTCACTCGCGGTGAAGCCGAAGCGCCAGAATGCGCGCCAGACGAAAGCCGCAAAGCTGACCGCCAGCATCGTCGATAGCAGCGGCGAAAGCGGCTGGCCGACCTGCAATCCGCTCAGTCGCGCAATCCCCAGAATAGCCTCGATCACGATGAGCAAATAGGCCGAAGCGAGCACGACCGCAGTGAGCAGCCCGCGCCGGTCGCGCAGCGCCATCCACACGTCGACCGGTCCGCCGAACCAACCGAGACGGTCCCATCCCTGCAAGGCGATACCGTGAATCCAGCGGGCCTTCTGCCGGACCGCCGCATCGAGCGTGCCGGGGAAATAGGCCCGCGTCGCGACGAGTTCGCCCAGATGGTCGCGCACCCGCAGGAACCGGCTGCTCCCGCCGCTCCGCGAGACCAGCAAGCCCAGTTCGTAATCCTCGGTCAGGCATTCGGCCGCGAAGGGTTCGCCGTCGGTGCGTCCGGTCCGTTCGCGCGCAAGGGCTGCCAGCAGATCGCGGCTGAAACCGCAACCGACCCCGGCAGCGGGGATGGCCGCACCGATGGCGTTGCGCACGACCATCGACTTGGCATGGGCCTCGGCAAATTCGTCGCCGTAGTGACCGGCCACCCACAGGGAAGCCGCCTGTGGCTCGGGCCGCACCGGCAATTGCACGAAGGCTGCGCTGCGCAAATGCCGGTCGATCAGCGCCAGAGCGGCCGGATGCACGAAATCTTCCGCATCGTGCAGCACGATGCTGCCAAACCGTGTGCGCGTGCGATCCTCGTCGTGGCACAAGGCGGCATAGATTCGATTGAGGCAATCCGCCTTGGTCGTCGGCCCCGGCCGGTCGTTCACGACGATCCGCACGCGAGGATCGCCCTTCGCGCCCTTCATCGCGGCAGTCAGCGTTTCCGGATCGTTGGCATAGCAGCCCACATAGAGCCGCATCCGCTTTTACGGCCACGCCTTGAGCGTGTGCGCGATCATCGCGCCGATGACGTCGGCTTCCTGCCAGGCAGCCACCAGGACTGCCGTGTGCTTTTCAAGCTCGGGCGCCTCTTCTCCCTGGGCGACGGTCGGCTCGCGCAACCTTCCCGTCGCGCGAAGCCAGAGGTAGCCCAGGTCCAGCGCTGCTTCGTCGAGTGCGCTCACGATGAACCAGAATGCGGCGAACAATAGCAGTTCGTGCTCGACAGCGAGCAGGCCGGGCAGCACCTGTCCGGTCACGAATTGCCCCAGTCCTGACACTTTGCCCCAGAATCCCCTGAATTTGCCCGTTAAAGCAAGCCTATTGCGACTTTGGTGGCCTTGCAAGCGTCGTTCGATTTGGCCAATACCAAGCGATGGCCTCTACCCGACATCTACCGAACCTTATTGCCACCAAGTTGCGCAATCTGCTGGGAGGAGAAGCTGCTTCAGGCGTGCTTCTGATCCTCGTGGCGATAGCAGCGATTCTGATTGCCAACTCGCCACTGGCGCACGGTTATCACGACCTGTTCCACGACACGCTGTCGTGGACGCCGATCGCCAAGCTGAAATCGCTGCACCTGTGGATCAACGATGGCCTGATGGCGATCTTCTTTTTCGTCGTCGGGCTCGAGATCAAGCGCGAGATATTGGACGGCGAACTGTCCAGCCCGGCCAAGCGCCGATTGCCGGTTCTCGCGGCTATTGCCGGTATGGCTGCGCCCGCGCTCATCTTCATTGCGATTGCGGGCACGAGCCAGCCGCTGCAACGAGGCTGGGCAATTCCGGCAGCAACCGACATTGCCTTCGCCATGGGGGTTATCGGCCTGCTCGGCAAAAGGGTTCCGGGATCGCTGCGCCTCTTTCTGCTGACCGTGGCCATCGTCGATGACCTTGGCGCGGTGGCGATCATCGCTCTTTTCTACACGGCCTCGATCAAGATCGGCTGGCTTGTTGCCGGCCTTGTCGTGCTTGCGCTCATGATCGGCATCGGCCGGCGAAAGGCGCAAAGCTATCTGATCACGATCCTGCTCGCGGTCGCGCTTTGGTATTGCGTGCTCAATTCAGGCATCCATGCGACCGTCGCGGGTGTTGCAGCCGCGCTTACCGTGCCGATCCGCCTGGGTCGCGACGGTGATTCGATGCTGCTGCGCATGGAACATGCGCTGGCGCCCTGGAACCTGTACCTGATCGTTCCACTGTTCGGCTTTGCCAATTCGGGCGTGTCTCTTTCGGGGCTAGGCATGTCGGGCCTTGTCGACACCCTGCCGCTGGCAATTGGCGCAGGCCTGTTCCTTGGCAAGCAACTCGGTATCTTCATATCAGTCCTGGCTGCCGAGAAACTAGGCTTTGCGCCGCGACCCGAGAACGCCTCCTGGACTCACGTCTGGGGTGTGTCCGTGCTTTGCGGCATCGGCTTCACCATGAGCCTTTTCATCGGCCCACTGGCGTTTCCCAATCAGCCCGATCTGTATGAACAAGCCAAGATCGGTGTGCTGTCGGGATCCCTGGCCTCTGTCCTGCTCGGCTTCGTGATCCTGCGACTTGCAGCCCCGATCAAGCGCGACGAAGCCTGACCCATCGCGCCATCAGAACATCACTTCCTTCTCGACGATGTAGACCAGCGCCCCGGCGAAATAGCCCAGCAGGGCCAGCCAGCTGAATTTGCGCAAATACCACAGGAAGTCGATCTTCTCGATGCCCATGGCGGCGACGCCGGCCGCTGAGCCGATGATCAGGATCGATCCGCCAGTACCGGCGCAATAGGCCATGAACTCCCACAAGAAGCTGTCTGCCGGATATTGATCCATCCCATACATGCCCATGGCGGCAGCGACCATCGGGACGTTGTCCACGACAGCACTGACCAGCCCGATTATCAGCACGATGACGTCCAGCCGGCCGACCGTCTCGTCCAGCCAGGCAGCCAGTGCGCTGAGGATGCCCGAGTGGGAAAGCACGGCGACTGCGAGCAGGATGCCGATGAAGAAGACGATCGCGCTCATGTCGATCCGCGCCAGGGCATTGGCGATCGTCATGGTCTCGCGTTCTTCGTAGGGCTTGTCCCTGTGGATGAGGTCGGCGACCAGCCAAAGAATGCCAAGGCCGAGCAGTATGCCCATGAAGGGCGGCAGGTGCGTGATCGCCTTGAACATGGGCACTGAAACCAGGGCGGCGAGACCGACGAAAAAAACGACGTTTCGCTCCATGTCGGTCGTGATTTTCGCGCTCTCGCCGGTCGCCATCGAAGCAAGCTCGAATTTGCGCCCTCGCATCATCAGGCTGACTGCGGCGAGTGGCACCATCATGTTGACCAGAGAGGGCAGGAACAGTCCCGTCATGATCGGGATGGTCGTGACCTCGCCCCCGATCCACAGCATCGTCGTGGTCACATCGCCAATCGGCGACCATGCGCCGCCAGCGTTCGCCGCGATCACGACGATCCCGGCCAGCATGAGACGGTCATTCCGGTCCTCGACCAGTTTGCGGCATAGCGAAACCATGACGATGGTGGTCGTCAGGTTGTCGAGGATCGCGCTCAGGAAGAAGGTCACGCCCGCGATGATCCAGATGAGCGCGACCATGCTCCGCGCACGAATTCGCGACGTAATCACCTCGAATCCGTCATGCGAGTCCACCACCTCGACGACCGTCATCGCCCCGATGAGGAAAAATACGATCTGCGCCGTGTCGATCAGGGATTCGTTCAGTTTCTCATCGACGGGAAAGGCCTCGCCCATCGAGAGCGAATAGATTGTCCAGAGGATGATCGCCCCCAACAAGCCTGTCGCAGACTTGTTGACCTTGATAATTTCCTCAAGCGCGATCGCGGCATAGGCCAGCACGAACACGCATATCAAAACAGCGTACATCAAATAGCGCCTTCTGACGGCAAGTGAACAAAGCTGCCGCTCCCCTAGTGCCTGGGACGCAACTAGGCCAGCCACCCGGCTCAATTACGCTCGGCCGCGCAGTCCGTGACACAGCAACATCAACCAACTCATTTCATCGCTCATACAGAACGGTTCATCTCAGGTAAACGCGACACACGGCATTGGCTGTCTGCACAGGGAGTGATAGGCGATGACCGACCAATTCGACGAAACCGCTGCGACAACGCCGTTCTACAAGGACCCGCTGACCCGCCGCTGGCTGGCCAGTTCCGCAATACTTGCCGTCGGTCTCATCGCGGGCGGCTATCTGCTGGGCAACGGCCTGCTGCGTGCTCACGAGGCAGAGCGTTCGGTTACCGTGCGCGGACTGGCCGAGCGGGATGTCACGGCTGACCTCGCCACCTGGACCTTGAGCTACTCGGCAACTGCACCCGATCTCGGGACCGCTCAGGCGAGCGTCGATCGCGATACGAAATCGATCTACGCCTTTTTCAAGGAACTCGGGTTTCCGGCCGACGCGATTCAGCCCAGCGCCGTCAATGTGTCGCAATACTCCAACAATGGCGTGCCAAGCTCCACCGTACGGCAGCGCATGACCTTGCGCAGCACCGACATCAAGCGCGCCCAGTCAGCGGTGAAGCGCCAGTTCGAACTGGTTCGCCGCGGCGTCGTGCTGGAGGAAGGCTCGGGCATGGCCTACACCTTCACCCGGCTCAATGACATCAAGCCGGAAATGGTAGCGGCCGCGACCAAGGACGCGCGGGCAGCAGCGGAACAGTTCGCCAAGGACAGCGGCACCAGCGTCGGTACCATCAAGAATGCGACGCAAGGCTACTTCTCGGTCGATGCGCGCGATGGAGATTCCGGCGGAGGCTGGGGCGCTTCGGACACGCCTTTCAAGAAGGTGCGCGTCGTGACAACCGTCGACTTCTATCTGCGCTGATCCGGCGAGACTGCCCGCATCAGATCATGCCAACAAAAGGCCCGCCCGGTAATCCGGACGGGCCTTTCGCTGTTCAAGACTGAATCAGGTCGAAATCAGAACTCGACCGAAAGCGTCGCAACGACCGCGTCATCGGTCACGCCATCGACGTTACCGCCTTCGACGCCGACGTAGGAGACGCCAACCGACAGGTTGTCGGTGAGCGACAGCGACGCACCGACCGACCAGTCGAACGCCTTGCCGTCAGCCGTGTAGGTCAGGAAGCCATCGGTGTAACCGAGGTGAGCCGAGAGCGACAGCGGCGTGTCGGGGATGTCTACGCCGAGATCGGTGTAGACATAGATATTGTCCGTGCTGCCAAGCGAATTCTGGTCGGGAGCATAGGCAACGCCGACAGTCGCTTCCGCCGGGCCCACGGTAAAGCCGAGCGATGCGTAAAACTCGATGTAGTCGTAGTCGGTTGCCGGAACCGTCTTCCGAGAATTCGGATAGGCGTAATAGATGGCGCCAACGTCAGCCGTAATGCCATCGGCTATGTCGCCGGACCAGCCGCCGTAAAGATCGAGCTCAACGCTGCCATAGCAGGCGTCCGCGATGGTGCCGGGGCCACAGTCGGCCAGGGACGAACCCCAGGTGCCAACGTAGAAGCCGCTCGAGTGGCCAACATCAATGCCACCCTGGACGGCGATGTCGCCGCCCGAAAGGCCGACGCCGCGGAAACGATATTCGGAAACGACCGATGCATTACCCGAGATCGAGATGTCGCTTTCGCTCTTATCTTCTGCGAAAGCAGGGGTCGCGAGCATTGCAGAGCCTGCAACGAGCGTGGCGGCAACGATACCGCGAATCGACGTGAGCATGATGAATTCCCTCAAAATTATGGTCCGTTATACGTCCCACCTGCCAGCCGCTTCACGCCTCGTTAAGCGGGCGCGATCCACGGATGTGAGGGGTAGCTGCACATATTTGCTGCATCGCACAAGAGGTAACTGCGATTTCAAATAATGACATCCAGATAGTGTGGTTTTTATGCCACTAGCCCGTTTGCCATTTCGCACTTGCAACAGGATCGCTTGCCGCAGGACGACTGCGGGCGTAGAAGTCGCCAACTGATGCCCAGCATTTTCAACAAGCTGTTCCGATCCGGCGGAAGCATTCGGGCTCTACCTGCCGTACCAGCCGGAAAACGCGTATACGCCATCGGCGACATCCATGGCCGGCTCGATCTTCTGGCTGAACTGGCCGAGGCGATCGAGCAGGATGATGCGTCGCGGGAAAACGCGCAGACGACCGTGATCCTGCTCGGCGACCTGGTCGATCGCGGACCGGACAGCGCCGGAGTTCTCGACTTTGCGCGAAAGTGGGCGAGCCTGCGCGAGGTACGCATCCTTTTCGGCAATCACGAGGAAATGTTCCTCAATGCCTTTTCGGAGCAGGGCGCATTCAGGGGCTTCCTGCGGTTCGGCGGCGTGGCGACACTTGCCTCCTACGGACTGGACGCAAGCGAGATGCTCGACATGGACTTTGCCGAGGTCAAGCATCGGCTCAACCGGGCCGTCCCGAAGGAAGACCGCAAGTTCATGCGCACCTTCGAGACGGGCATCCGCATCGGCGATTACCTTTTCGTCCATGCCGGGATTCACCCGGCAATCGCTCTGGACGAGCAGGATTCGCACGACTGCCGCTGGATCCGCGAACCTTTCCTGAGCCACAAGGGCGACCTTGGCTGCATTGTCGTGCATGGCCATACCGTGCGCCCGCAGGTCGAACTGTGCGATCACCGCATCGGCATCGACACCGGCGCCTACGAATCCGGGGTGCTGACCGCTCTGTGCCTTGAGGGTACCGACCGGTGGTTGCTCCAGACCGCAGAGGACGAAGGACGTATTTCTGTCCGCGTGCTGCCCGCCAACCGTCGCGAAGACCTCGAGATGGCAGTGCCGGGGAGCCTGTAAGCCGGGTTCTGTATCCCGGCCGGTATCCGCAAGGCGGACCGGCGCCGGGATGGCGACCATTCCTCTCGGCGATGCATTGCTGCACCGCTCCAGCGACCAACCCGGACGGCTCGGCGCGAAACCCGCCTGCCCCGGCTTGCGCCAGGGCTCGCCGCCCCTATTCGGTCTTGCTCCGGGCGGGGTTTGCCATGCAGGCGCTGTTGCCAGCGCCCCGGTGCGCTCTTGCCGCACCCTTTCACCCTTGCCTGTGCTCACGACTCTCCGAAAAGAGCGCGAGCCATCGGCGGTCTGCTCTCTGTGGCACTTTCCCTGAAGCAGCAGCGCAAGCGTTACTGCCCCGGCGGGCGTTACCCGCCGCCCTCGTTTCGTGGAGCCCGGACTTTCCTCGGCATTGCAAGTGCAATGACGCGGTCGCCCGGCTCCCCGGCACGCGGCCTATCTAGCATTGCCGGTGTCACGTTCCAGCAAAAGTTCGAACAGCAGCGCCCCGCACTCGCCATCGACCTCGCCATCGATCAAGGCCGGCCGCCAGCGACGCTGGAACGCACGCACCGCCGCGCGCCCGTCCGAGATGTCGTAGCCGTAGCGTTCGAGCGCCAGATGGAACGCAGCCGGGTTGTCGTAGAACAGCGCCATGCGCGGCTTGGGTATCGCCATCGCGAGCCGCAATTGCGCGAGCCGCTCCCACTCGAACAGCTCGCCCGGATCGTCCTTGCGCGCAGGCGCTATGTCGGAATGGCCTACGACATTGGCGCGCGGCACGTCGTAGCGGTCGACGATATCGGCAAGCAGCGGCATCAGCGCGATCATCTGGTCGTCCGGGAAGGGCTCATAGCCCCATTCGTGCCCCGGATTGACCAGCTCGATACCCACGCTGGCCGAGTTCACGTCGGTCACCCCGCGCCAGTAGGACTTGCCCGCGTGCCAGGCGCGCTTGTCCTCGGGCACGAGGCTCGTCACGGTACCGTCGGTGTCGATCATGTAGTGCGCTGAAACCTTTGCCTCCGGATCGCACATGCGCTCCAGCGCCTCTTGCCCGGACTGCATCCCGGTATAGTGCAGCACCACCATCGAGACCGGCAGGGCGCGCTCGTCCCAGTTTGGCGATTCGACCGTCCGGTTGATGAGCCAGGGGGTCATCCGCGCGGCGCCTAGCCTGTCGGCAGTTCCGCGCCGAGCACCAGCGTCTGCTCGTCGACAAGGTGTTGCAGCGTTCCACCCAGCGAACCCGCCAGTTCGCGCAACATGGCGGCAGGCGCGGTCCGGCTCGACAGCTCCGAAGGCGCCAGTTCGCCATCCAGCGCGCGGCCGATATCGGGATCGAAGGCGATCCGCTTGCCGGTCGCCCGGACCACCACCTCGCTCACCGATCCGCGCTGGTCTGCCGCGATGTCGAGAGTGCCGCCGCGCACCAGCGCCTCGATCGCCATGAGCGCGAAGTTGAGCATCACTTTCACCGCAGGCTTGGGCAGGGTGTCGCCGCCCAGTTGCCAGTTCAGTTCGATCCGGGCGTTGTTGGCTGCCAGCGCATCGACGACCTCGCGGGCATCATCGAGCGGCACCATGTCGCCGAAGCCGCCGGCCGCGCCGAAAGCCAGCCGGAAGAACTTGAGCTTGTCGGTCGAGATCTTCGCGCTCTGTTCGAGCAATTCGAGGCACCGCTGGCGCATTTCGGGATCGCGCTCGTCGGCAAGCAGTTCGAGCCCGTTGGTCAGGGCGCCAACCGGACTGAGCAGGTCGTGGCACAGCCGCGAACACAACAGGCTGGCAAGATCGAGGGAAGTGGCGGTCATCGGGCCTCAGACCATTTGTAGGTTACACATGAGACACTGTCCTAAACCATAAACGGGCATGGCTGCCACCGCCTGTGGGCAAATGTCCCTGAACTTGAAAAAATCGGCGCTGCACAGTTAGTTCCCCTACTCCACGGCAAGCGAGTAGGAAACCTGTTCGAAGCCCGTTTCGCCGTCGCGCCAGAACGCTACCTCGCCTTTCGCCACGATTGCCCAGACCCGCGAATCGCCACTGGCATGTTCGCAATCGGTCGCCGACGGGACCGGATGTCCTTCGGGATGGGAATGATAGTAGCCAAGGATCTGCGGCCCTCCGTCGCGTGCGGCCTTATGTGCAGCGAGCAGGGCATAGGGGTCTATCTCGAAACGCAGCGTGCGATCCTCGGCAACGTTGTCTGCGGGGCTGACTGTTTCGATACGCGCGCCCTCGCCCAGCAACAGGCCGCAGCATTCTTCGGGCGCTGCACTGCCTGCCTCGGCGAGCAAAGTTGCAATCACCGACGCCCTGACTTCAATCACGGTGCAGGCGCGCCTTTGTCACGCCTGCGCTGGCTGGTCGCCAAGGCGCTGCGGGTGAATACGCTCAGCGCACTGAACAGCGCCATCAGTTCGAGCGCAGCAGGCAACACGAACGCCGCAAGCAGAACCAGCGCGGCGAAGACGAGGAGTATATGCCGCGCCGGGCCACGCAGGACGAAACGGTCTCGCACAAACCACAGCCCGGCCATGTAGGCTGCCAGTGGCAGTCCGACAGCGATATCGCCGGCCCGCAGCGGAATTTCCGCCTTGCCTGCTACCACATCGACCAGAACCGCAAAGCCGGCTCCGACCGCTGCCGTGCCTGCAAACGGCACGACGTGGCCATAACCCCAGACAAAATGCAGCCCGACATTTTCAGTGTGAACACGCAAGTGATCCTCGCGCGAGAAATAGAGCCACCACATCGAAAGCGCGATCACCAGCGCGGCCAGTGCAATATGCAGGAACGGCGAGGCGAGCGCGATCTCCTCGCCTCCGCGTGCCAGAGCGAGCGATCCGGCGAGCAGGATTTCGCCCAGCATGATGATCTCGAGCAAGCCGTAGCGTTCGACGATGTGATCGTTGTGCCACGGTGTCCTGGCAGCACGCTCGGCATAGACGGGTACGGCGAACTCGGTCAGCCAGCCCAGCACGATCAATGCCGTGAATTCGAGCGTTCCCGGCTGGCCATGCAATGCCAACAGCACCCAGAAGACCTGCGCCAGTGCGATTCCGCCTGCATAGCGGTAGGCGGTGCTCCTGTGTTTCGGATCGTTGCGCCCCGCAATCAGCCATAGCGCGACCATGCCGATGCGCATCACGACATAGGCGATGACAGGAAGCGTGATTTCGAGACCTTCGTAAAAACGCGGTATCGAAGCTGCCAGCAACAGCGCGCCGCCCATGATCCAGAACGAAAGCAGCCGGTAGATCGGCCCGTCGTTGTCATAGGCAGAGGCAAACCACGAATAGTTCATCCACGCCCACCAGATGGCCGCGAAGGCCAGCAGGAATATCGGCACGGCCTCTGCCGCGTGGCCGTGCGCAATGCCGTGATGCAATTCTTCGGCAGCCGATGCGACGGCGATGACGATTACCAGATCGAAGAAGAGTTCGAGCGGAGTAGCGGCACGATGGCTCTCCTCGGGGTCACGCGGACCGAATGGCCGAAAATCGAACAACCTGCCTTCAATTTCCCGCACGAGCCCTCCATCCTGACTTGCCTGACAGATACCGCACTGCCTCATGTGCGCAAGTGGATGAAACCTGGGCGGCGTGGACGAATTCCACGCCGCCTGGCAATCGCCACAGGTTGAAGCGCGCAGCCTCGCCCCCCATTTCGGCATCATGGGGGAAAGCATCATTTCAGGCGAGATCGGCGCGCAGGGCGCCGGACAGCGGCTCGACAAGGCGCTGGCGGAAGCGAGCGGGCTTTCCCGCCAGCGCGTGCAGGCGCTCATGGCCGAGGGACGGGTTACGCTCGGCGGCAAGCCTGCCAGCCAGACCTCGCTGAAGCTCGCAGGGGGCGAGGCCTTTGCCATAGCCGTGCCCGAGGCCGCGCCAGCCGAGGCCAGCGCGCAGGATATTCCCCTGCCGATAGTCTACGAAGACGAACATTTGATCGTCGTCGACAAGCCAGCCGGACTTGTGGTGCATCCGGCGGCGGGCAATCCGGACGGCACGCTCGTCAATGCCCTGCTGCATCACTGCAAGGGCCAGCTATCCGGCATCGGCGGCGTCGCGCGGCCCGGCATCGTCCATCGCATCGACAAGGATACCTCCGGCCTGCTGGTCGTCGCCAAGACCGACGTGGCGCATGAAGGCCTTGCCGCCCAGTTCGCAGACCATTCCATCGTCCGCTCCTACCGCGCCGTGGTGGCCGGCCACCCTGCCCCGCCTGCCGGCACAGTCACTGGCGCGATTGGCCGTTCGAGTCGCGACCGCAAGAAGATGGCTCTGGTCGAGGAAGGTCGCGGCAAGCACGCTGTCACGCATTACCGCACGATCAGGACGCTCGGACAGGCCAGCCTCGTCGAATGTCGGCTGGAGACAGGCAGAACCCACCAGGTGCGCGTTCACATGTCGTCAATCGGACATCCGCTATTGGGAGATCCTGTCTATGGACGCTCTTCCGGCCGCTTTCGCCCCGCCCTCACCGCCGCGAATTTTTCGCGTCAGGCGCTTCATGCCACGGAACTTGGCTTCGTTCACCCCGTTACACAGGAAAGGCTCCATTTCGTCAGTGAGATTCCCGCAGACATGCAGGGATTAATCGACGCACTCGATCACTGATATCACCGATTTTAGTAGCAATTTTTGCACATTTATTGTATTAGGAGTGAGTGGCCGCAAGCTGGGACGCCTGGCAAGGGTCCCCGACCGCGGGCCGACAAGGAAAGGAAGAAATCGCAACCATGACGCAACGCAATCTCCCTGCAGTGCCGTCGCTGGGCGGTGAGCAGAGCCTCAACAGGTATCTCTCTGAAAT
>JAGREN010000061.1:0-166 GCA_020446505.1 Novosphingobium sp.
GACTGCCACTCGACCAGCGCGTGGACCCCGGCGAATTTCAGCCATCAGGGCATCAGCGGCAACTGCGTGTCGTGTCATGTCACGGGTGGGGCTGCGACCGGCAAGAGCACGACGCATATCTCGACGACGAACGTGTGCGAGAGCTGCCACACCACCAATGTGTGGT
>JAGREN010000061.1:321-450 GCA_020446505.1 Novosphingobium sp.
GCCATCAGGGCATCAGCGGCAACTGTGTGAGCTGCCACGTCAGCGGCGGCAAGGCGACCGGCAAGAGCAGCACGCATATCTCGACGACAAACGTTTGCGAGGATTGCCACACCACCAATGTGTGGTCGC
>JAGREN010000061.1:619-1165 GCA_020446505.1 Novosphingobium sp.
GCGTCTCGTGCCACGTCACCGGCGGCCCTGCGACGGGTAAGAGCAGCACGCACATCAGCACCACGAACGTCTGCGAGGACTGCCACACGACCAACGTCTGGTCGCCCGTACGTCGAGTGGATCACACGCAGGTGCTGGGCACCTGTTCGTCGTGCCACAACAACCAGAAAGCCGAGGGCAAACCCACCGGCCACATCGCGACCAGTGCCGAGTGCTCGGACTGCCATTCGACCAGCGCGTGGACTCCGGCGAATTTCAGCCATCAGGGCATCAGCGGCAACTGCGTTTCGTGCCACGTCACCGGCGGTGCGGCGACCGGCAAGAGCAGCACGCATATCAGCACCACGAACGTCTGCGAGGACTGCCACACCACCAACGTCTGGTCGCCCGTACGGCGGGTGGATCATACGCAAGTGCTGGGCACCTGCTCATCGTGCCACAACAACCAGAAGGCCGAGGGCAAGCCGACGGGTCACATCACGACCAGTGCCGAGTGCTCCGACTGCCATTCGACCAGCGCCTGGACTCCGGCGAATTTCAGCCACC